>JAOZSR010000042.1 GCA_029939575.1 Fidelibacterota bacterium | reverse complement strand
ACACGGATGAACGCTGAAAATATTTATAATAAAAGATTAAAATCTGTGAAAAACCGTGTAATCCGTGTCATCCACGTTCTATAACAAGAAGGAGTAATTATGCAAAGTACAATATTAATGATTTTTCTTTTAGTTAATCCTGGTTTCTTTTTTGGGAATGATAAACCTGTGTGTCATTGGGATTTTGAAAATATTCAAGATGAAAATGTTGTTGATGTTATTGAAAACATTACCGATGAATTGCAGGGACTCTACAAAATAGTTGAGGGTCCGGAAGGAAAAGCTATTCAATTTGACGGCTATACAACAAAAATAATCAGAAAAAAAGAGAAGGCTCCAATATTAAAAGATAAATTTTCCTTTGAAGCATGGGTTGCCTTTCAGGCTTATCCTTTTGGGCGTTGTGCAATAATTAATCAATGTGACCAGATTCCGGTCAGGAAGCAGGAAGTCGATAAGGATTTTTTCAGTCAATCAGAAATGGCCGAGGAATTCGATCCAAAATCCGGTTATTTTTTTGGTGTTGATGCAAAGGGTTATGTATTATTTCAAGTTTTTGTTAATAATAAATGGGAAAAATTAAAATCATCAAAAAAAATTGAACTTCATAAATGGACTCATATTGCTGGAGTTTTTCATAAAAAAAGAGGTATGGCAATATATATCAATGGTCAGGAAGTTGGAATCAACGAAGTCGAGGGAGAAGTAGTTTTTGCTAAAAAAGATATAATAATTGGGACAAATATGTTAGCAACTCCTCCACAATATCCAATTCGGATAAATCTTCCAGCGAAATATTCTTTTGATGGATTTATTGATGAAGTGAAAATTTATGATAAGGCGATAAAGGGAAAAACTTTTGCCAGGATTTACGAGGAAGACAAAGATTCTTTGAATACCGGAATGACTTTTAGAAAATTACCTGTAAAACCAAGTGGTCCTGCTGAATTTGGAGCATATTATTGTAAAATGGAATTTGATGAATTGTGGGATAAGCGCAGGAGGGAAGAAGAGCATACTGATATCGTCGTACTTTTTGATAACAAACCCTGGCGTTATGTTTTTTGGAGAGGAACAAATTATATTCCACATTGGGTAACAGAAAATAACATTTGGTATAACAATGAATTTGTTAAAACCTGGGGAAATGGCGCTCTTGGATGTGCCGGGCCAATGTCAGATAAACAAAGCAGAATGTCGCAAGTAAGGATAATTGAGAATAATAATGCAAGAGTTGTAATTCATTGGCGATATGCATTAATTGATGCACGCTATATTTTTTCACGAATGGATGATGTTACAGGCTGGGGAGATTGGGTTGATGAATACCATTATATCTATCCTGACGGAATCGGAATTAGAAAAATTATTTTGCATACATCACAACCAACTGAACCTCATGAATTCCAGGAATCGATTGTCCTGATGCAACCCGGGCAAAGACCGGAAGATAATATCCAAACAAAAGCCCTAACCATGATAAATCAAAAGGGAGAATTTTACACATATGATTGGTCAAAAGGTGCTCCTGCAAATATTGATAAACCTGCCGGAAGAAACATTGAATTGATCAATACAAAATCTCAGGCTAAACCGTTTTTAATTGTTGCTGACGGACCGTTTAAAGATTGTCCAAATCCCAAAGAAATTTTAATTGATGGTTTGAGTAATGACGAAAAATCTAAATTTTTGAAAAAATTTAATAATATGTCAAATGAAGAACAGGAAGAATTACTAATTCCGGCAAGAAAAAGAATAGCAGAGATTTTAAAAGGTGAAAAAAAATGGATTGCTGATGAGGCCAGATTTTATGCAGTAAATTCTGAAATAAAACATGAAAATTCAATTTTTCCCTGGTGGAACCATTGGCCTGTAGCACAAATTCCTTCTGATGGTCGTTGGGCAACAGAATTCGACAGAGTTTCTCATTCTTCGATTACAACCGGGCTTTGGTGGAAAGATTTAGAATTGACTGAAAATAAACGTGTTCGGGCTATGATGATGGGATTAACCGAAAAAAATTCTGAAGAACTTGCGAAATTGTCCAAATCCTGGAATAACCCGCCTAAATTGAAAATTATTTCCAAAGGGTATAAAAATAATGGATATGAATATGCAGAGAAGGCCTATAAGATTGAATGTAAAGATCAAAATGAACCTCTGACTTTTAAAATAATTGCCAATAAAAACAGTCCGGGCATAAACCCATTAATAATTATTAAAAATTGGGGAAAACCGAAATATTCTATAAAAATTAATGACTGGAATATCGATGAAGGTAGAGAAGTTCGATTGGGAATTCGTAGAACTCTGGAAGGAAATGATTTATTACTTTGGCTGAAAATGGATAAAGAAATTCCGGTAAAAGTTCAGATTTTAAGGGAAAAAGGACTTTATTAGAAAAAAACCAGTTTAATTTTTTGTAATCTTCGCAAGGTTTTTTTTATTGAATTGGTGACCAATAATTGGATAATCCATAGCCATTACCAACTCATCTCTTATAAATCTCAAGTTTATTATATACTTTTATTTTATCTTTAGAATATTTATTAAAATAACTTAAATCAACAAAATTATTGTTAGTCTTATTATCAAAAGGTCTGAATCTAACCGCAATACCGCCACTGGTTGATAAAGATGCTTGAAGTGTATAGTGTTTATAGGCAATACATTTTGTTATGTCAATTGAACCTGGATTTTTCAACATATCGGTATCTATTGCGTCGGAATAAATTTCTGCAATATACTTTTTGTTAGCTTCGAGGAAATCTAATTTAATTTCAAAAGACCGGGGATATTCATCGGTAATACCACCAAGAAACCATTCGTCACCATATCGACGGGCCATAATAAGATAGTCACCAATTTCCGCTTCCAGAACTTTTGTTTCATTCCAGGTTACCGGAACATCCTGAATGAATTTAAAAGCAGGGTCGTCTTCGTAATTTACTAAAAGATCCGCCGCCATTTGCATAGGAGAATAAAGTAAAACATAATATGCTAATTGTTTGGCTTTTGTCGTCCAAACCCGATACTCTTTTTTGTAATTATTAAAAGTAAGGTCAAAAATTCCAGGAGTATAATCCATTGGCCCACCTAAAAGACGAGTAAAAGGAATAATAGTCGTGTGTTCAGGTAAGTTTCCTTTACTCCAGGCATTATATTCCATACCCCTTGCACCTTCACGAGTTAACATATTTGGATATTTTCGTCGAATTCCGGTTGCTTTGATTGGCTCATGAGCATTAACCATAATTTTATATTTAGCTGCTTTTTTTACAACTGAACGATAATGATTTACCATATATTGTCCATGATGATGTTCGCCAACAGGTCGGATTTTTCCGGCATATCCGGTTTTTATAGCATCAATCCCCAGTTTTTTAAAAAGTGTAAATGCCGAATCTATTTGAGATTCAAATTTTGGTACACTTCCACCGGTTTCCAAATGTCCGATAATTTCTACATTTTTTTTTCTGGCATAGTCAGTAACTTCTTGTAAATCATAGTCTTCATAGGGAGTAACATAGTCAAAATTATCATCTTCTCCCCAGCTTTCCCAGCCAGTATTCCAGCCTTCAATTAACAAACCATTGAAAGAATTTTTATTAGCGAAATCAATATATCTCTTTGCCTCTTTAGTTGTTGCTCCGTGTTTGTCTCCGGCAATCCAACTGTCCCGACCTATATGCAATCCCCACCAAATGCCAATATATTTCATCGGTTTAATCCAACTTGTGTCATCCAATTTGCATGGTTCATTTAAATTTAAAATTAGGTTAGATGTCAAGAGATCTCCTGCTTTAGGTGTAATTTGGATTGTCCGCCAGGGACTTATAATCGGGGTTTGACATTTTACTTTTACACCATCAGCCCAGGGAACCAGGTCACATTGCAGACCAAATTTTTTATTTGGATTTGGCACAAGAGTCATACCTGCATAATTTGTTAAATCAGCTTCATGTATGCTGAGATAGAGTCCTTGGTCGGTTTTCATAGTAACCGGTGTATTTACACTATCCATTTTGGCTAAAGAAGTTGTATTATATTCCTGTTCATAGCTATCATAATTCGCAGGAATCCACCAACATTCATGATTTTTCACAAAATTGAACTCGGTTTCTTCTGACATTATATTGACTTTGTTTAAATTTTTCTGCTTTGGTATAATATACCGAAAAGCTATACCATCATTATAGGTACGAAAGACTAGTGTCATTTTCCGCTGCAAGGCTGTTTTTTCTTCTAAAACAATTGTCATTTGATTACAATGATTCCGGATATGATCTACTGTTCCAAATATTGGTTTCCACCTGTCATCAATTACTTTTTTTACTATGTTGACAATTTTAAAATTAGTTTCCATATCGGTGGCATTTTGAAATTTAAAACCTAATTTTGAATTGTCTAATAATATTGTATTATTATATTTTATTGAATACAGAGGAATTCCATCTTTCAGGATAAAATTTATTTGAATTAATCCATCTGGTGAAATTGTACTTGTTACCGGACAATCGTATTTATCGCCACACGAACACAATATAATTATGAAAAGAATTGATAAAAAAAGCAGAGAATTTTTTTTCATGCTAACACCTCTTGATTAATCGACCAGTTTTGTCTCTGGGATATTATTTTTTTTGGGAATTTTGTATTTTTCAGGCTCTTCTTTTACAACTTTTCTCAACCAATTTTCAGGATAGCCTTTTTCTTCGGGATTTCCATTGGAATTTTTTATATAACCATCATTGTATTTTGTTATTAAAAAATACGACAGTTTTTGCCATTTTTTAAAAGTTTCTTCACCTTTTGTGACTGAATATTCGGTTAATAAGTTAACAGCAGAATTGGTTTGTTTTTCCTTTAACAATTTTAATGCATTTTTTTCAATTTCAAATTGTGAATTAAATAAATGATCTTCAATTTTCCTTTGAACATCTTGAATATCTTCGATCATGTAGGAATATTTTAAGTTTGCAAAATTGGCTACAAAATTAAAAACCCACCATGCCGAATCCCAGGAAAATTCCTGAATATTTCCAACAGTATAGGATTTTGGTAATTTATCAATACAGCAATATAGTGGTATGTAACTTGTTGTATAAGTATCATCTACACCATACCAATAAACTCCGCCAATTTGGTCAGGCAGATGTGAGCGGGATTGTGAGACAAAAGAAAAACCGGTTTGTTGAGTAGAAATTGGTCGTTCCCACATATAATCCTGATTGTCAATTTGCCATTCAATAGATCGCCATCTGTTAGGAGTGTTAAAGGGTCCTGAAGCAATTCCTTTTGTCATATCAAATTTAGTATCTTCGTAATGATCTCGCATTAGGTTCATAACATCTTTGACAGATAGTTTTTTATCAGGTTTTATCCACAAAGGGTAGGGTTTAGCACCTGAACGGTTCCTATGATAATCGGGAGAAAAATTCTTTGATGGAGCTACCTGGCGAAAAACATTCCAAACCCGGGTCGATGCATAGCGTTTATTTCTGGCTGTCGGAGGACAATAAACGTCACAAAATCGGAAGGGTAGAGTGGAATTGGGATCATAATAACCTTTCTCCACAGCAAAAGAAATAACATCAGGGGAATAAAGACAGTTCTCAGGCTCATTTAATGGAAATTCACCTATTCTGGCTTTATTGGCATGACACGATACATAACCATCTGGAACTTTTCTGGCAACCCAGACTGCACCTTTGTTACCAGGTCCTTTGCCAATAATTTCTAATATCCAGACTTCATTTTTATCGGCAATTGAAATTGATTCACCAGTCGCACGGTATCCATATTGTTCTACAAGATTGGTCATAATTATAACAGCTTCACGTGCGGTTTTTGCTCTTTGCAAAGCCAATTGCATTAAGTCCCAATAATGGAGAATGCCATCAGGATTATACAATTCTTCTCGTCCGCTAAAGGTGGTTTCTCCTATAGAGAGTTGATGCTCATTCATTAAGCCAACATAGGCATAAGTATGCTTTACCTGGGCAATTTTGCCAACAATTTTACCAGACCAGGCTTTTATTTCAAGAGAGTCTTTGTCTTGATAATCTTTGGCCGGAAATCGTTTTAAATGAGGATGAAACTCTCCATCACATGCATAAGTAATTATTACAGACTGATCTTTAGATGCTTCTTTTGTAACTATTATATTTGTGCAGGCAAAACTATAACTAATAAACAAAAGAAATACTGTTATCAATATCCTGTTTATTTTCAAAACTTTCTCCATTTAACCATTAATGAAATGGTATTTTTTATTTTTTTCTTCATTTAAGTAAAAAGTAAGATTTACTTAATTATTATTTTAAACCCAATTTAGTTTCTATAAAAAAACTTATTAAAACTATATAAAAATATTCAATTAATTAAAGATCATTTTCTTTGATCAAGTTCGTGCAAAGCAAACGCATAAGCACCAATACCGACTGCTTTGGCAGTACCAATTTTTGAAATCCCAACACCAACTCTGGATAAGGGATCATAGGTGGTTTTTTTATTTGTCCCTGGTATCTGAATTTCTTCCATATCTCCTTTAATAAACTGCTCAATTTCATTTTCATCTTCCAGATTAAAGGTTTTGACTTGCATGCGTGCCTGTTTTTTGCCTTTGAATAGAGTGAACTCGCGGTTCATTTCTTTTATAACTTCAGGAAGAAAAAGAGGATAAGCACCGGAAATTCCACCACCAATTACTGCAAGTCCGTCAATCAGTGTTAATACATTTGCCAAAGCATCACCAAGTACAATTGCCATTTGTTTAAATGCTTCAATAGCAGCTGCCCGATTACCGGCAAGTTTTCCCATTCCGATTTCATATATTTCTTTTGGACTTGGTACATCTTCGATAATTATATTAGCATTTTCCGAGTATATTCTTTGGATACCGCGAATTGAAACACTTTCTTCAGCATTCATTTCCGAATGAATTCTATTCCTGATAACTCCAACCTCAGCAGCACAGGAATTGTCACCAATTATAAGTCGACCATCGGAAATAATACCTGCTCCAAATCCGGTTCCCAATGTTAATCCAACCAGGTTTTTATAGCGTTTTGTATTTCCAGCCTTTTCCAGGAGATTATTGATATATGGTAAAAAGCCTGCTATTGCTTCGCCATAGGCATAAAGGTTTCCATCATTATTTATATAAACCGGTAGATTGAATTTTTCTTCCAGCATTGGTCCAAGGGCAACTCCACCCGTAAAGGCAGGTAAATTATTTAACTGCTTAATAATTCCACGTGGATAATCAGCAGGTCCCGGAAAAGCAAAACTAATAGCTGATGGTTGGGTTCCGATTTTATTTTTTACTAATGAAAACCCCTCAACAATAGTTGTCAGACACTTTTCCAGATTGTGACCGTTTGAAGGAAGTACTATATGTTCTATAATGTCATTATTTCCTCTAAATGCAGAAAATACAAAATTTGTTCCTCCGGCATCCAGAGTCATAACAATTCTTTTATCATCTAAATATTTCATAATTTTAATGTTTTTCCTATTAGATATTTTCTTAATAATTTAACGAAAGAAATTAATAAAGTTATGTTATTAACGCAAAAGGAATGATAAAAAAAATGGGATTATCTCCTTTTATCCCGGAATAAAAAAAATCTTAAAGTTCTCTTGGTTTATAAACATTTACAAAGAATTAAATTCAATATTTATCCTGAACTTAAATTTTTTGACATTTTGGGCAATAATGGGTGCTTCGCTGAGCAATAATTGTACGTGCAATAGGAGTATTACATCTTTTGCATGGCTTCCCTGTTCTATGATATACCATGAGAGAACTTTTATTATCGCCCGAGGCTCCATTTAAAGAAGTGAAATTGCCGGCTCCGTCTCCGAGAGAAGTCCCGTTGTTTTTCAATCCATTTAATAATACTTTTCGGATAGATTCAAGAAGTAGATCTGATTCGGATTTTGATATATTCATAGCAATTTTTTCAGGGTGTAGATTAGCAGTCCACAAGGCTTCGTCAGTATAGATATTTCCTAATCCGGCTATAAATGATTGATCTAAAAGTAGAGGTTTCAGTTTTTTTCCGGAAGCCAGAATCATTTTTCTGAAATGTGCAGTAGTCAGAGAACTATCCAAAGGTTCCGGACCAAGATGTTTTAATTTTTTTTCAGGATCATTTGTAGGAAAAAAGCGGGCGAATTTGCGTGTATCAAGAAAACTGAGTTTGTATCCATTGTCAAGATGAATTGAAACCCGTTCATGTTTATGAATTTTTTCCGAACTTTTTTGAATTAGAAATTTACCTGTCATCCTTAAATGTACAAGCAATATTCTTTCATTATTAATATTAAAAATAATATATTTTGCCCGTCGTGAAATTGTTTTGAATTTTTGCCCGGTCAGCCATTCCTGAAAATTTTCAACAGTCATAGCGGTAATAGTTTTGGGATAGTTAACTTCTACTTTGATAATGGTTTTTCCACAAACTTCGGCTTGGTTCAAATCATTTACTATTGTCTGTACTTCTGGTAGTTCCGGCATAATTTATCCTACATTATTTCCTGACTGGATAGCAGGCTTTACGAAATTGAATAAAATATTTCAATAGTCCATTAAAAACAATCTTGTTTATTTTCAACATAGCAAAATCTGCATTATTTTAAACTATAATTCGGTGCAATTTCATGAGTTATAAGTTGATTTGATTTTTTTATTGCTGATACAGAAATCAAGACCGCCTAAATGGTGAATAAGTTGCAGTCCATTTTCAAAGATCCATTGATTGTTTTTAAAATGTTTTTCATCTACAACTGCATTCAAAACCTGGGCAGTAATAAGTGCCGAAGTGCCCATATCACGAATATCAAAAATTCTACATTCCAGATTGGCAATTGCTTCTAAAACAAGCGGAGCTTTGATAATTTTCGCTTTTTTCCGTGTCAGATTGAATTTATCAAATTTATCTGTTATATCTTTTCCACTGGTTTTACCACATCCGATTACCTCATCAATTAAATTATGATCAGGAATATTTATTCCAAACTCACCGGTTTTTTCAAGTAATTTAAAGGAATAGTGTCTTTTCCCACATAGAATAGCAACCATTGGAGGTTGTTTGCGAACCGGCATATTCCAGGCAACTGAGAACAGGTTGTCATCTTGTTCATTTCCTGTACTAATTAGTAATGTAAGTCCCGGAGTAAGCAGTCGATGAGGTTCTCCGACGCTAATGAATTTTTTATCGTTCATGGTGCTCCTTTGAAAAAATTATTTCATTAATATGCATTTTTTTATATTTTTAAAATCGCCAGCTTCCATCAGGTACAAATATACACCTGAACTCAATTCTGATCCATCAAGGGAAATTGTATAAATTCCGGCTTCTTTTTTTGAATTTACCAGGTCAAAAACATGTTGCCCCATAATATTAAAAAGTTTAATAGTCACAGTTTCAGAATGTGGAATATGATATGTGATTTTTGTAGATGGATTAAAGGGATTTGGGTAATTTTGATTAAGAAGAAAATTACCGGAAACGCTCTGATCTTCCGGATTAATCTTAGATATATGATTTGAAACTCCCGGAGTAGGAACAGGGAAGAGATGCCAATTGTTACTGCCATCGGGTATGCGTCCTGAGGATATATCAGTAGTTTGTCCTGAATAAGTTAGGGAATCAATAAAATTTAGCTGTCCGTTAATTTTTTGCACAATAGAAATTGATTCTCCTGACCTTCTTAAATTAAATCCTAAATGTAGCGCCCCGGTTGCAGTATCATTATCTGCCCATAAAACAATGAAACTATCAGGAAGAATTGTCGTTGCAGATGGTTCATTGTTTGGGATTTGATAATTCAGCGGATTATCAGTGTCGTCTGATAAATATAAACCTCCCAAATCAATTGCGAATTGACTATTATTAAAAATTTCAATCCAATCATCAAATTCTCCATATTCATCATGATTTGATACTGTATTACTGGCAAGAAATTCATTAATATATAAATCTTCAATTATCCGTATATTTGCTTCACCAGGAGTTCCGCCCTGATAGTAACTTGCCTGCCAATTATATGCTAATTCATTGTTAAGGGAGGCGTTAATTAATTCCAATGATTCTCCATTTGCAAGAACCGGCCAGGGCGATTGAGAATTGTATACTACAGAATCAACAGTAGTTAATTCGTTATTACACAATTTAATAAGTTCTCCATTATCAGTCAAAGAAGATTCTGTCCATTGAAATACCTGGTAACCATTATTTTCATATAATGTTTTATCCCGGGCAATCAGAATATATTCTCCGGGATTTATTTTTGTATTATTGGGAAATGTAAAATCAATTCCACTTGTAAATGTATAATTAGAAAGATCGATCACTGAATCAAGTACGTTAAAGATTTCAATGAATTCACAATTTTCACAATCTTTGGGATTATAATGAATTTCATTAATTACGATTGAAGGAGGAGTAGAGCCGTCAGACTCAAAGATTGCTGTTATTTTTGAATTGTCATTGGTTATTAAATAGGATAATTGAGGAGATGTACCAATTATATTTGAAGTAGCAGAACCATCATTAACTGCTGTCAACTCAAAATCAAAACTTAAATCTGAACTGCTACTGCTATTTTGATGAATTTCAACGGCTAAAGTATTTGTTCCGTCAACAAGTTGTGATGAGGGAACAGAAAAACTAAAAAAAGTACTTTCATCAGAACCAGATACATAATCAGTTGCCAGAGTATTGTAATCAATGATACCAGACGGCATATTTGTGCGAACAATTTCACTGCCATTTAAATAGATAACTGCTCCGTCATCTCTTAAAATTTTTAATGTAAGGTTTGAGAATCCCTGGACCGAATTTATATTGAATGTCGTTCTGAAATAAGTTGTGATATGTTTATTATTTCCATCCGGACCATAAGAAATAGTTGTTGTCTCGTCACCATCACCATAGCCAAATTCTGCAAGGCCTTCATTCCAACCGGAATCATCAAAGGAAACACCATACCAGGAAGTAGATTGGTTAGATCCATCATCCAGATATTTCCATGATGCGCCTTTATTTATTAATTTTACGTCATTTGATTCCAGAGCTGTTTCTTCCCAACGTACAAACTGATACCCTGGAGTCGGAATAGCATTCATTTCCAATTGTGTATTTTTAGGAAAGGCACCAACTTCAGTTAATTCTGTAATTAACTGATCTTGATAAATTATTTTCCCTTGTCCGGATTCAATAATATCCAAAGTCAATTCAGTTATTTCAACTCCTAATTCATCATCAATCCAGTGCAGGCGATTTTCTATAAAATATTTTAAAAATTCAATTTCTTCAGGCCAGCTGGTTGGTCCGCCAGTTGTTGGTGAATCAAATCCATAACTTCCTGATTCCGGAAAACCGGGATTAGGCCAGACATATTCTCCAAGAATTGGCCATTGCAAGAAGTTTCTTACCCGAGATTCATTCAATGTGGCGACATATTTATCAATTAGGTTAAAAATATAAGGCTTGTTGTATTCGTTTTGACGTAATTCCAGCCATCTCTCTTTACATAAAGTGTTGAATTCCGGTTTCGTTAATAATTCTGTAAACCAGTAGGAGAAATCCCAGCGATTTTCCTTGGTAACTTTTCCAATATTACCAATATTCCAATACCAGCCTTGCGGATCCCAGCCATAGTTATAATCAGCATTTCCAAAAGAGAGGTTATAATCCCAAGCCGGTCCGGCAATAATTTTGTCGTTTCTATCCTTATAAAAAAATGTGGAAAGTCGATATCCATCTATGTTTTTTGCGAATTCTACTAACAGGAAATTATCAACAAAAGAAAGTACATCTATATAATCATTATAATCACCATAATTATTATATAAGGCTGATTCAAATGTATCAATGTATGATTTTAACCAGTTTTTTTGAGTCGCTGTAATCTCGTCTTCATCAGGTTCGTTAATTTTTAGTTCAAGTCCACGATTAGTGGTGATAAAAGACTCACCTCCATCAATTCTATCCCTGGAGAAGATATATCCACCACTAATATTTGGTTCGGTATGGTCTTCTGGTAACAATTTTGTAATATCAACCCGGTCTTCATCTCTTTTAATATTTTCAGTTAAAACATAAACTCCGATATAGTCACCATTTAGAAACACTTCACAAAACCTGGTGCGTGGTGCCCAATCTCCGATTTCCCGGGCTAATTTATATGTAAGTACATTTCGGATCAGGCTTTTATCACTATAAGGACCATAAAGTACCCAGTCATTTTCTGAAGGCATTCCCAATAGTGGAACATTCAGGTTTTCTCCATTTGCCTGTTGTGTCTCTATTCTGTATTGTTTTTTTGGAAAATACCAGGATGAACTTCCTCGCCCTCTGATGATGATATTACCATCATAATGATTAAAGGGATCAGTGACAAAATTCCTGCTATCATCGCCATTATAAATAATCCCCATCTGGGCAGTTATATAATATTCTCTAACTATTGTTTCATCACAATTAATAAAAAGTAAAGGCAGGTTTGAAGATGTTAAATTAACCTGTCCAAATAAAACAGTATCCAAAGAAAATATAAGTGAAATAATAAAAAAAATTTTAAAAATGTTCTGGTGTGTTTTTTCCATTAATATTTATCCCGATGTTAAATTATCCAAATTTTCATCTCTAATATACTAATCAAATTATAGTATTCAAATATTGTATTGAAGAAAACAATAAGTCATTATTTTAATTTTGAGGATATTTTCCCATTTTTATGCAAAATTATGGAAGTACAATTTTCTATTAATGTGATAAATAATCTGGATGATTATCCTGAAAATCCCAGGAGTTTTGATGCTGATTACAGGAAAAAATAATTCTGATAAATACAATTCAGTTTATTGCTGAACTTTTAACTGAATGAATGTTCCACTATTATCGACAGAATTCTTCTTTGTTTCATAAATTCATAAGGATAGAAATGATACTATGTACTAATTTATTTTCTCCTTGATTTGGTTATTTCTAAATAATTCAATAAGTTTAACATTATTTATTGTTATTTTTATGATAATGATAAATATTTTTGGTTTTAGGAAAAAATAAATTATAAATAAAAAATATGAGACAAAAATATACAAAAATAAACAATATATTGAATTTTATCGGAAATCTAATGTTTCAGTCAAGTATTGTTTATCTTATACCTCTTATAATTGTTGTTTTATATTGGGGTGAAAGAGCTGAGGGATATAAAACAGTTTCTGCATTTTTAGTACCTGCCGGGTTATCTTTTGTGCTTGGATATATCCTAAAAAAGAAGACATCCTCCGATAAAATCGGACCAACCGACTCTATGTTGATCTGTGGTTTGGCCTGGATTGTTGTTTCTGCTTTTGGCGCTTTACCTTTTGTTATTGGAATAGACTCTTCCTATCTGAATGGATATTTTGAAGCAATGAGTGGGTTTACTACTACAGGTATAACAGTATATTCCGGTTTGGATTCTTTACCCTATAGTATAATTTTTTGGCGTGCTTTAACACAATGGTTAGGTGGGCTTGGTATTCTATCATTATTTTTAGTGTTAATATTTAGTTATGGTGGATTTCATCATATATATATTGCCGAGAGTCACAAAATTGCATCGTCCCGTCCCAGACCTGGATTGTTAAATACATTAAAAATTTTATGGGGGATTTACATATTATTTACAATAAGTTCAATTCTAATACTTAGTTTGGAAGGAATGAGTGTTTTTGATTCCGTTTGCCATACTTTTACCGCTCTTTCTACCGGTGGATTTTCTCCTCATGACATAAGCATCGAATTTTATCGCAGCCAGGGATTTAAGAATTATAAATTAATAGAATATACATTAACTTTTATCATGATGCTTGGTGGAATGAATTTTATGATCCATTATCGGGTATTAAAAAAAGATTTTAAAGCTCTCTGGGATAATACAGAGATGCGTTTGTGGTGGAAATTAATACTAATTTTTACAGTTCTAATCATGATTAATAATCTGAACCATGCCGGCTTTTTTACAAGTAACACTCTAAAGAATATCACTAATTATTTTGGACAATTGGAAGAATGTTTTCGTTTATCGTTGTTTCAGGTTATATCAATTTTAACAACAACAGGGTACGCAACCAAAGATATTAATTCTACATTTTTTCCGGCTTTGGCCAAGCAGTTGTTTTTAGTAATGATGGTAATTGGAGGTTGTGTAGGCTCTACCGGTGGTGGAATCAAGGTTTTTAGAATAGCGGCCTTGAAAAAAATGATGTCCAGGGAAATTTTTAAAATAAGGACTTCAAAGAAAGCCTCCAATAGTTTAATTATTGATAAGGAAATAGTACCAACAGAAGAAATTCATAGAATAAGTTCACTGTTTTTTGCCTGGATATTTTTATTGCTCATTGGTGGTACAATTAGCGCTGCTTTTTCTGATCTTAATGGCTGGCAGGCTTTTTCCGGGATGTTTTCTGCCTTGGGAAATATTGGTCCATGTTATATTTCAGTTCAGGAAATGATCCAAATCAGTCCGGTAGTGAAAATTACTTATATTTTTGGAATGTTAGCCGGTCGTTTGGAAATTATGCCGGTACTATTGCTTTTTTCATTAAAAGCCTGGAAATAAAAAAACGTGATGAATAAAAAGGGGAGAGATATAGAATGTTTATAATAATTGCCGGAGCAGGATTAGTTGGAAGTAACCTGGCGAAAAATCTAATGCTTGAGAAACATGACGTAGTCATTATAGATAAAAATCAGGATAAATGTGATACTGTATTTGCTGATACTGGTGTGATTGCCATTACGGGAAGTATTACTTCAGTTGATATTTTAAAAGAAGCCGGAATTGAAAAAGCCGATGTTGTGGTAGCAGCAACTGAAAACGATGCATCAAACATTGTATTTGCAATATTATCCAAGACTTATAATGTTCCATATATTATTGGTAGAATAAATCATCCGGACTATGAAAAATCCTATAAAGCTGCCGGAGTTAACACCCTCCTAAATGAAAATGAAATTCTTGTCAATCAAATGTTACTTAAGATTCATTATCCTGAATTAACACGTGTCGCTTCAATAGGTGGAAGACAAGGTAATATTTACAAACTCACCGTGCCTAAGAATGGTATTATTGTCGGAAAAACAATTAAAGAAATAGTACAGCGAGCGGATTTTCCAAAAGAATGTTTATTCATGTCCAAAATATCATATAAAACTAAGGAATTCGCAATTATTCATGGTGATAATATTCTGGAATCTAATGACGAAGTCTTTTTCATTGCCAGGCTCAAAGTAATTGGTGCAATTACTAAACTATTGACCAATACTAAGAAAGAATAAAATATTCGTAATTAAATCTTTTATATAATGAGAAATAGAGAAATCTGATTTTTGAAATTGGAAGATTAGACCCAGTTTCTTGTCACTAATTACTAATAAATCATATCTGTAAATTAACACACATTTTAT
Source organism: Fidelibacterota bacterium (assembly GCA_029939575.1). Taxonomy (GTDB): domain Bacteria; phylum Fidelibacterota; class UBA2242; order UBA2242; family JAOZSR01; genus JAOZSR01. The sequence goes on along the minus strand of JAOZSR010000042.1, from coordinate 15,222 downwards.
TAATCCTGAATCCGGAAACCATAAATATTTTTTCCCTTACTATCCACCACTTTAAAATTTTAACAAAACAAATAATATAGAGGTCAAATTGATTAAAAAACCAAAAAATACAGCTGAATTAATAATTAATTTTTTAAATAAAAATAAAGGGATTTTTTATAAACAAAAAAAAATATCCCGGGCATTAGAGATATCTAATTCTAAATATCCTTCTTTTAAAAAATTATTACGTTCTCTTTCAGACGAAGGAAAAATTGAACATGGTAGAAAAAATTCCTATAGAATTCGTGATAAATGCAGAACAGTTGAAGGTATAATTTCCTATTCTACAAGAGGATTTGGTTTTCTCCAAACCGAAGATGGAACTGAATTTTTTATCAATGCCTATGATATTGCACCTGCCTTTCATCATGACAAAGTATTGGCGGAAAAAAACAAAAGACAGAAAGGTGAAAAGCCGGAAGCAAAAGTTATTAAAATTTTAAAAAGAGCCAATGAACCTGTTTTTGCTATTTTGAAAAAAAATAAACATGGCTGGATTGCTTTACCGGAATTACCGGCACCTCTTGTTGATTTTCATATTATTGGTGAATATGAAAAAATTAAAGATGGCCAAATGGTCGAATTGATGAATCTTGAGTGGGATCACCCAAAAACAATGCCACGGGCAGAAATTAAAACTGTTCTCGGCTCACCTGATGATCCCAGAGATGATGTTGTTATTCTGAAAAAAATGTTTGGTCTAAAGGATTATTTCCCTCGCAAAGTAAATGAGGAATTAAAAGAGATTAAACTTCCGGCTATTTCAAAAATTTTAAAAGACAGGCTAGATCTTAGAGAAATGGATATCTTCACTATTGATCCTCCAAATGCCAAAGATTTTGATGATGCAGTATCACTGGAAAAAACGAAAGAAAATAATTGGTTACTTGGAGTTCATATAGCAGATGTGAGCTATTATGTAAAACCCGGTTCAGCACTTGATAAAGAGGCAAGAAAACGAAGCACCAGTGTCTATCTTGGTGAATCTGTTGTGTCCATGTTACCGGAAAAAATATCAAACGAATTGTGTAGTCTTCAACCCGGGAAGGAACGATTAACTTATTCAATTTTTATTGAAATATCTCCTGATGGCCGTGTTTTATCATATAAAATTAATACTAGTGTGATCAAATCTAAAAAAAGATTTACTTACAAGGAAGCAAATGGGATTATTAAAAAAGGTGAAGGAAAGTTTTTTTCTATTCTTTCCGATATGAATAATCTGAGTAAAAAATTATTTAAAAGAAGAACAGAAAAAGGAAGTATTGATTTTGATATTCCCGAACCAGTTTTTAATTATAATTCTGATGGAGTTCCAAGTGAAATAAAAGCTTCTGAAAGATTAGCCACAAACAGATTAATTGAAGAATTCATGCTTTTGGCGAATAAATGTATTGCTGAAAATATTGCAGAAAAACGCAAAAAAGAGAAGTTGCCCTTTGTTTACAGGATTCATGAGCCGCCACCGGAAGAATCTGTAACGGGTTTATATCAAATATTACAAAAGTTAGGTATGAATTTGACAAGGCCGAAACATTTTCATCCCAAAGATTTAAATATAATTCTAAAACAATTAGATGGCATGCCATTTAAAAATTTTGTGGAACAGATTTCTCTCAGGTCAATGTCAAAAGCAGTATACACTAACAAACCTTTTAGCCATTTTGGTCTGGCCTTTCTGCATTATACACATTTTACTTCTCCTATCCGTCGTTATCCTGATCTCATAGTTCACAGGTTACTAAAAAAATATGCAGGAAAAATAGATTCGGAAAGTCTTACATACTTTCGTCGTTCATTACCTCATATGACAAATTATTGTTCTGAAATTGAGCGCAAAGCCCAGGAAGCGGAAAGAGAATTTATAAAGTTGAAACAGATTAGATATATTTCTAAAAAAATTGGGGAAATACATAAGGGGATTATTACCGGTGTTATTGATTTTGGTTTTTTTGTAGAAATATCAGATTGTTTAGTCGAGGGATTGGTGCATGTAAGAACTCTTAACAATGATTATTATTCTTACAATGAAGAAGAACATTCATTGAAAGGAAGTCGTAAGGGACGAGTATTTCGTCTTGGAGATATTGTAAATGTAAAAGTAGAAGCTGTTTCGGTTAAAAACCGAAGAGTTGATTTTACGTGGGTAGAGTAAATTTTGAGGTCGGGTGATAAAAGATTAGATGTCCTGTTTGAAAAACATAGTCAATCCTGTTATAAATAATGATGAATCGAAAGAAATTTTTATGGATTTTGACAGGTAATTTAATTAAACTTATTGTTTGTAATAATTGCGAGAAGGAATTAAGAAAATGAAAAAAAATCTATATTTATTACTAATTTTGGCAAGTTTAATATCTTGTAGCATGAAAAAGAGTTCTATTGGTCCAAATAATGTGATTTATGTTTGTGCAAGTAAAACATCTATGGATTCCTTAAAGACAGCAATTGATACAACTTTTTCTTATGGAATCCGGTGTCCTGCTTTTCAATCTTATTATACAGTTGAGTGGTGCCCGATCGAAAAAATTGCAACTTACGCCAAATTTAAAAATTTGGTTATCCTTGCTGATTTAAATAAAAAAGGTATAGGCTGGGACGTTGCAAAAAGTATTTTACGGGGCGGCGAGTTTCATCATGCTGAAAATGATAGTTTATTTCTTTTTTCCAGTAAGGATTACTGGGTAACTAATCAGCAAATTTTACTTGTTGCCGGAAAAAATTTTACAAAGATGAGACAGAATATTTTAGAACAACAAGCCTGGATTTTTCAAAAATACAATAAACGTTATGATGCAGATATATTTGAAAATTTATATCGAAATCGTGAAGAAAAACAATTAACCAAACTTTTATGGCATAAATATGATTGGACAATCAGGATGCCCAATGATTATGTCATTCTCCAGGAAAGACCGAAATTCAAATTTGTTTGGATGGGAACAAGTTTTCCATATAGGTGGATATCTGTTTCCTGGGCTAAGGGTATAAAAACTGAGTGGTTAACCGCAAACGGATTGTTTGAAATGCGTAATCAACTTAGTGTTTTTTATGAAGATATAAAGACGGATGAAAGATTTTTGGGACATAAATACACCAGATTTGGTGAATGGGAAGATGCTCTTCACATGACCGGAATCTGGTATCATGAAACTGATATAAAAGGCGGACCATTTTCTACCTGGGCCTTTTATGATAAAGAGACAAATCGTACTTTTGTGGTTGATTTGTTGATTTTTAATCCCGGGAAAAAACTTACATTTTTTATGAAACAAATGGAAGTGATGGCCAAAACCTTTACTACTGATTTTCCGAAAGATTATTTTGATTAAATAAAAATATTTATATGAATATTTTTATTTAAATTAAAACAATCTGTTAGAGATACGAAAATATATTTGAATATAAATATTATTAACAATTGATGATGATCTAAGGTTAAAAATTTGTCAAATCTATAGTTTTAGATTATATTTGTTTAAAATTGAGAAGGATGTATGAAGAAAATTGCAATTATATTAGGAAGTAAATCAGATTTAGATGTATTAGAAGCAGCTAAAAAGTATTTAGAGTTTTTTGATCTACCCCATGAAATTAAAATATTATCTGCACATAGAAATCATGCTGAATTACAGGATTACATAGAAAAAGCAGCAGAGAATGGTATTGTTTTGATTATTGCATGTGCGGGCATGGCAGCCCATTTACCTGGAGTAATCGCAGCAATGACTCACTTACCTGTAATTGGTGTACCTTTGGATGCCTCATCATTAAATGGTGTTGACGCTCTTTATTCAATTGTACAAATGCCCAAAGGGATTCCTGTAGCAACAATGGCAATTGGAAAAGCAGGAGTGATTAACGCTGCAGTTTATGCTGCAAAAATCTTCGCTCTCTCTGATGAAAATTATGTTGAAAAGTTAAAAGAATTTAAAAAATTGGGATATAAATTATAAAAACATGAAAATTCTAATAACTGGTGCCAATGGAATGCTTGGCGAAAAATGTAGTAGTATGCTTTCTGCAAATCATAAGATTCTTAGTACTGATATCCAGGACAATTCTATAGGTGATTCAACAAATGATTATCAATCTTTAGATATTATTGATAAGAAAAAAAACCGGGAAATTATTGAAAAATTTCAACCCGATGTTTTATTAAACTGTGCTGCTTTTACAAATGTAGATGGTGCGGAAAGAGATAAAAAGAAAGCCTATGAAATTAATGTTCTTGGTGTCAAAAATCTTGCAGATGCCCTCGTCGGCATGAAATGTCATTTTATTCAGATTTCAACTGATTATGTTTTTAACGGACTTGATGGACCTTATGATGAAAATGCTTCAACCGACCCAATTAATTACTATGGTGAATCAAAACTTGAAGCGGAAAAAGTGTTGGAAAAATATGATTTTCCGGTTACTATAGTCAGAACTAATGTGATTTTTGGCGGTTCCAAAAAGCATAAAGCCAGCTTTGTTGATTGGGTTATAGATTCATTACAAAAGCATGAAACTATTAGTATTGTTAATGATCAATATAATAATCCAACCTGGACTGATAGTTTAGTCGCTGTCTTTGAGAAAATTATTGAAAAAAAAGCTACCGGATTATTCCATTTTGGTGGTAAAAATTATATCAACCGGATGCATTTTGCTTTGAAAATTTCTGATGTTTTTAAATTAAATCCCCAAAAAATAAAACCAATAACCACCAGAACCCTGGGACAATTAGCCAAAAGACCTTATAAATCCGGATTAATAACTGATAAAATAGAGCAAGAATTAGGTGTAAAAGTGCATGATATACAAGAGGCTCTTATGGCAATGAGAGATGAAAGAAAAAAAATATGAGTGAATCACTGGTAATAATTCCGACATACAATGAGCGGGAAAATATTATCCTGGTAATAGAAAAATTACTTAATTTAGATAATGATACAGATATTTTAGTAATTGATGATAATAGTCCCGATGGTACTGCAACGGTAGTTAAGGAAATTATGACTCATTCTAAAAAAATATTTATTTTAGAAAGAGAAAAAAAATTAGGTTTAGGTACTGCTTATGTTACCGGATTTAAATGGGCCCTGGAAAAAAAGTACACCTATATCATAGAAATGGATGCTGATCTTTCTCATAATCCCGAGGATGTTTCCAGGTTAATCAATGAATGTAAAAAGGGTGTTGATTTAGCAATTGGTTCAAGATATTGTAACGGAGTAAATGTTATTGCCTGGCCTTTGAGAAGATTGCTTTTAAGTTATGGAGCCAGTAAATACACCAGAATTATTACAGGTATGCCAATCAAAGATCCTACTGCCGGTTTTAAATGTTTTCATAGAAGAGTCCTGGAATATATTAATCTTGACTCAATCAAATCGTCAGGATATTCCTTTCAAATTGAAATGCATTTTCGGGTTTGGAAAACTGGTTTTTTAATTAAAGAAATTCCTATTATTTTTACAGAACGAACCGAAGGTCAATCGAAAATGTCAAAAAATATTGTATTTGAAGCAATTTTTATGGTATGGAAATTAAAATTTTCTAGTTTACGTGGATATATTAATTAATGCAAATTTCTATTGTAATAGTAAGTTATAATGTTAAAGAATTCCTCCAGCAATGTATTCTTTCCTTAAAGAAATCATTAGAATCCATTGAGCATGAAATTATTGTAGTGGATAATGATTCCGTTGATGGAAGTGATATCCTGATTAGGCATGATTTTCCTGAAGTCAAACTGATAAAAAACAATTTTAACGGAGGTTTTGCAAAAGCCTGTAATCAAGGTTTACAGATTGCAAAAGGTAAATATCTGCTCTTGCTAAATCCTGATACAATGATTCAGGAAGATACTTTTTTGAAAATGATAGAGTTTTTCGAATCAAACTCAGAAGCCGGTGCAGCCGGTTGCAAAATATTAAATGCTGACGGAACTTTACAATTGGCCTGTCGCAGGTCTTTTCCTACACCCTTAGTTGCAATTCCAAAAATGATCGGCTTAACCAGATTATTTCCAAAAGTTAAATTGTTTTCAAAATATAATTTAACTTATGAAGACCCTGATAAATTATTGGAAGTAGACGCCATAAGTGGTTCATTTCTAATGTTTCGGAGAACAGTTTTTAAGCAAATTGGTGGTTTGGATGAATCATTTTTTATGTATGGTGAAGATTTAGATTATTGCTATCGCATAAAAAATGCCGGCTGGAAGATTTTTTATGTGCCTTTTACGAAAATTATTCATTATAAAGGGGAGAGTACAAAGTTAGCCTCTTTTGATAATTTTCTGACTTTTTATAAAGCTATGGATATATTTGTAAAAAAACATTTTAGTCGTAGTTCAAAATTATTACTTGATATTTTTCTACGTATTGGAATTGTCACACGGGGAATAATCACTTTTGCAAATAGATTTATTATGCGACATATAATAATGCTTGTAGACGGAATCGTGATACTTTTCGCAATTCTCTTAGCTCATCATTTACAACCAAAACCTTTGCCAACATATCAGACCTTGATCTCTATGTTGTTGTTTTATTTACTATTATGGCTTGGAACCGGATATGCTATTGGATTGTATGACAGGAGAGAATTGTCTTATTCCAAGGCGACTGTAGTCTCGATTACGGGCTTTTTTATGTCTTTGATTTTTAATTATCTATTCCAGGGGATAATCTATACACCGGGATTATTACTATTTAGTTTTTTTATAGTTACACTTTTTTTACCCGGTTGGCGTATTCTTTTATTAATATTACAGAGGAAAAGAATTATTCCGCCGGCATCACCATTTTCAAAAGCTCTATTATCCAGACGTACAATTTTGATAGGAGCCGGTCCTGAAGGCGAAAGAATTGCAAAGAAATTACAATCTCATATAGAACATGGGTTTGAGATACTTGGATTTGTGGATAAAGAATATCATTTTACACGTATTGTCGGTTTGCCATTTTTGGGAGTAACTGCTGATTTAGCTGAAATTATTCGAATAAATACTGCTACAGAATTAATTTTTACATCTGATCGTTTTAGTAATGATAATATATTGACGATTATGGATTTAATAAAAGATGTTAAGATTAACATGAAAATAGTGCCTCAGCATCTTGATTTTATTTTAGGCAAATCAAGTGTTGAAAAAATTGAAGATATACCTTTGATAAATCTTGATTATAATATTTATCATTTTGTAAATAGATCAAGCAAGCGATTTCTGGATATTTTTATTGCCGGACTTGGTTCACTGTTTTTTTCACCCTTTGTTGTGTTATATGCATTATTAACCGGATGTAAATTGCAAAAACAAAAATTTATTGGGCAGGATAGTAAAATATTTTCATCCTTTATAATTAAAAAGAAAAACGGGCAGGGAATCAGGAAAAATTTAATGTATTTTCCACTTATTTGGTCTGTATTTTTAGGTGATGCCAGTATGGTTGGAAGCGAGTTGCTGACAGCAGAACATAATGATAAATATTTAAGGTGTAAACCTGGTATTACAGGTCTTTTTCAGGTTCAGGGGAATCATATGCCTGATGAAATAGATAAACAAAATTATGAATATTATTATATCCAGAACCATTCATTATTCCTGGATATTGAAATATTATTAAAAGCAATTTTAAGAATATAGGTGATTATGTCAGAAAAAATATTAGATTTTGAAAAACCAATTGCAGATCTTGAAAAAAAAATAGAAGAGATGCGTATGATGTCTCTGGATGGAGGAGTCGATCTTGGTTCGGAAATTCGCAAAATGGAAGAAAAATTAAAGAAGCAGATTGTGAAAATTCATTCTGGTTTATCCCGCTGGCAAAAAGTTCAATTAGCCCGTCATCCAAATAGACCTCATAGTCTTGATTATATAAAATATATTACAACTGATTTTGTAGAATTACATGGAGATCGGTATTTTGCAGATGATGAAGCAATCATTGCAGGTTTAGCAATGATTAATAATGAAAAGGTTTTCATTATTAGCCAGCAAAAAGGGCGCAATACAAAAGAAAAATTACGCAGAAATTTTGGGATGCCTCATCCGGAAGGCTATCGCAAAGCTCTTAGAATTATGAAAATGGCTGAAAAATTTAAGCGGCCCATCATTACATTGATTGATACTTTAGGCGCTTACCCGGGAATTGGAGCAGAAGAGCGCGGACAGGCTGAAGCAATTGCAAAGAATTTATTTGAGATGGCCAGCCTCAACACACCAATTATCAATGTCATAATCGGTGAGGGTGCCAGTGGTGGTGCATTGGGTATAGGAATTGGCGACCGGCTACTTCTATTAGATAATACCTGGTATTCTGTAATTACTCCTGAAGGCTGTGCATCAATTTTATATCGAGATGCTGCGAAAGCTCCATTAGCCGCTGAATCAATGAAGGTGACTTCCAAAGATGTGAAGGAACTTGGCATTGCCGACGAAATAATTCCTGAACCTCTTGGTGGAGCACATAGAGCTCCGGCAAAAATGGCAGATATTCTGAAAAAATCATTGTTGCGGAATATAAAAGCACTTAAAAAAATCCCTCTCGATGAATTAGTAAATTCCAGGATTGAAAAAATATCTAAGATGGGTTCCTGGTCAGAATAGAGGCAGTATTTGATAACCTATAATTTTAAAACCCGAATTAGATATCGGGATATAGATAAAATGGGTATTGTCTATTATTCCCGTTATTATGAATTTTTTGAAGCTGCCCGAACTGATATGTTGAGAGAAATGGGGTTGGCATATAGCGATTTTGAAGCATCTGGATACGCTTTACCTGTAATAGAATCACATTGTAAATATTTTACTGGCGCAAAATTTGATGAAATGATAATTGTCAAGTGTGATATTTTTGAAAAACCGAAAGCACGATTGAAAATTGAATATGAAGTACTCGGAGAAAAATCCGGGGAAATTATTGCCACCGGACATACTGTTCATGCATTTTTAAATAAAAAGGGAAGAGCTTGCCGGGCACCGAAACATTTTCTTAGTATAGTAAGTCTCCATTGGGAAGATAAGTAGAGATATTTAAAAAAAAGTTGAAAAGAATTGCAGGATGAAGAGCATTAATATAAATACATACAATTTTGGAATAGAATGAAAAACGGAATATTTATAAATTTTGAAGGAATTGATGGTTCGGGAAAAACCACTCAAATTGAAATGTTTATTACAAAATTAAAAAAATTTAATATTCCATTTATTTTATTACGGGAGCCTGGTGGTACTGATATTGGGGAAAAAATCAGAGATATTCTGTTAGATAAAAAAAATTCAAAAATGTTTCCAATAACCGAACTTCTTTTATATTCTGCCAGTCGGTTTCAGTTGACATCGGAAAAAATTTTTCCTGAACTTGCAAAAGGTAAAATTGTTATTTGTGATAGATTTTATGATTCAACAACTGCTTACCAGGGATATGCCCGTGGCATTGATCTTGATTTTATAAAAAAATTAAATAAAATCGCAACTGATAATTTAATTCCAGATTTAACATTCATTTTGGATATTACGATAGAAGAAAGAAAAAGACGGTTTGGAAATAAAGTTTTGGATAGATTGGAACAAGAAGCAGAGTTGTTTCATAAAAAGGTAATTGATGGATTTTTGAACATCGCGAAGAATGAAGCAAGAGCGAAATTGATAAAAGGGAATGAACTACCGGATAATATTTCAAATAAAATCTGGGATTTATTCCTTGAAAAATATGAAAAATAATAACAACGGAAATAATACAGGAAAGTTATGAAATATTCAATATCAAAGAAAAAACAAATATTTTTAATATTAATTCTTATGTTTACAATTGTTTTTGCAGTTGGGCAAAAAGATTATTACAAGGATATTTCCAAATCTCTTGGATTATATAATAATGTTTACAAACAGTTGTTTTATCATTACGCTGACCAATTAAAAGCAGAAGAATTTACTGATGCCTGTATAAAAAGTATGGTCAAAGAACTTGATCCTTATACCGTATTTTTGGTAAAAGAGGAAAAAGCCCCGATTGAAATGCTTTCAAAAGGTGAATATAGCGGAATAGGGCTAAGGATTAGTTTGCGACAGGATACTTTGACAGCGATTTCTCCAATGGCTGATTCTCCGGCAAAAAAAGCTGGTATAATGCCCGGAGATCAGATTTTGAAAATCGATTCGGTTTCAACTATTGGGATGAAAACCAATGATGCAGCAAAAATCATAAGAGGAAAAAAAGGAACCCTGGTTGATTTGACAATCCGTCGTCCGGGAATTCCAGGTAGTAGTGTTTATAATCTAAAAAGAGACAAGATTGAAATACATGATATCAGTTACTCCGGAATGCTTGAAAATGGAGTAGGATATATCAAAACATCCGGTTTTTCAAAAGGTTTATCTGATGATTTAAAAAAAGTGATTAAAAAATTTAACCAGGATGATAATTTTAAATCACTGATTTTTGACTTGAGAGAAAATCCAGGAGGACTTTTACATGAAGCTCTGGAAGTTGCTGAATTATTTACCGAGCCGGGTGATACGCTACTAATAACTAAAGGGCGTACTAAAAGATCTAATCAGGTTTATATAGCACAAAAAAAACCCTTATTAGATTCTAAAATTAAAGTTGCGGTTTTGATTGATAGAGGCAGTGCATCTGCCAGTGAGATCGTGTCCGGAGTAATTCAGGACCTTGACAGAGGTGTTATCCTTGGTTCAACAAGTTTTGGGAAAGGATTAGTGCAAACTGTTCTCCAACTTGATAAAAATCACTCCTTAAAAATAACAAATGCAAAATATTATATTCCAAGTGGGCGATTAATTCAGAAACCTGATTATATTAAAAATCCTGATCTTGTTAATAATTTAGATTCTGATGATTCTTTATTTTTCTCAAGAAATGGTAGAATGTTAAAGGGAGGCGGTGGTATTGTTCCTGATATCAAAGTTAAGTCTGAGAAAACAAGTGATTATATACGCCAGTTACTAAGACAAAATAAATTGTTTTCTTTTGCTCGTAATTATAAACTGACTCATCAGGATTTGCCTGAAAATTTTGAGATTTCAGATGAAATTTTGACAAATTTTAAAAAATTTCTGGCTGAAAATAATTTTACCTATAATTTGGAAAAAGAGAAAAAACTTAGAAATCTTGAAAAAGATCTAATGAAAGATGAGGAATTTAAAAATTTGGAAGGCGCTTTTTCAGGATTTTATGATATTTTCAAAAAAAATAAAGCAGAAATATTCAGACAAAATGAAGATCAGATCAAACTTGGTTTGAAATTGGAATTAGCAACCCTGTCCGGAGGATTATCTAAGAGGATTGAGGTAAGTTTGGAAGATGATGTTGTAATTGAAAAAGCAATTGAAGTCCTAAACAACCAGGATGAATATACTGTGGCTTTGAGTGTGGCTAATTAATTTTCAATCTATTAAAGCTATATAATTTATATTTATGATTGCCTTGGAAATGGAAATATAAATTAAAATAAAGTATAGATAAATGGCGCTATTGCTGAGCCTTCAGAAAAAACAATAATCGCCCCTAAAAGCAATAAGAATATGACAATAGGAAGTAACCAATATTTTTTCCTAACTTTGACAAAATCCCAAAATTCCAATAAAATTGATATTTTACTCATATAACCTTCTTTATTATAAAAGTTAAAATTGTTTATGCAAATTGGTTTGTTCTTTTTTTATTCTTGAATTCCAATAGGAATTTTTGTTTTCATTAATTTTAATATCCAGAAATTGTATTTTAAAAGATTTTAAAATCAGAGAATAGGGAATAAATATGATTATATAAAAAAGTGTTAGAATTACACGAGTCATAATTCCACCAAGAACCAGAGCAAAACTCATCCAAATTTTGTGAAATAGTTTTAATATTTTTGGAAATAGAAAAGCTGATAGCAGGAAGAATAAACCAAATCCTCCAAAGAAAAAATAATTGGATTTTCCATTTTTCATTAAAAAATAAGTAATAATGAAAAAGACAATTCCAAACAGGATACCAAATTTTTTCAAATCCTGTTTCGTGCTGGATATGTTTTTTATTTCATTTTTTATTTCATTTATTTTCATTAGTCTAACTCAAAATTTAAAGGTTGTGTAGGAGTTTTAATTTCTCCTTTAATATTATTTTTATCAATAATGAAATTTCCTAAAACAAGATAATCCATGTGTGTATTTAAAAAACAGTTAAACGCGTCATCAGGAGTACAAACAATCGGTTCGCCACGAACATTGAAAGAAGTGTTAACTATTAAGGGACAGTTGGTTATTTCATTAAATTTTGATATTAATTTATGATATTTTGGATTGGTTGTTTTGCTAACCGATTGAAGTCTGGCAGAAAAATCAACATGAGTAATTGCCGGAACATTTGACCTTACAAATTTTAATTTATCCAACCCTTTATGTTGATCTGTGCTCTTTGGGTTTATCATGCGTTCGGATTTGATTTGTGAAACCAGCAACATGTACGGGCTTTTTACATCAAGTTGAAAATATTCTGAAATATGTTCTTCCAGAATGGAAGGGGCAAAGGGGCGAAAACTTTCACGGAACTTAATTTTCAAATTCATTTTCTTTTGCATTTTCGGAGATCTTGCATCACCTAAAATTGAGCGTGAACCAAGAGCACGGGGACCGAATTCCATAGCACCCTGAAACCAGCCAATTATTTTTTCATCAGCAATTAGTCCGGCAATAATTTCAACCAGTTTTTCTTCATCATAATGCTCAAATGTTATATTGTTTTGTGTGAGAAATTGTTTTATTTCTTTGTCAGAAAAATCAGGACCAAGATAAGAGCCTTGCATCTTATCATGGATATCATCATGAATACGTGAGTTTTCCTTGAATTGATACCAGGTAAACAAAGCAGCACCAAGAGCACCACCTGCATCTCCGGCAGCAGGTTGTATCCATATATCATCAAAAAGACCGCTTTCAACAAGTTTACCGTTTGCAACACAGTTAAGAGCTACTCCTCCAGCAAGACAGAGTTTATTCATGCCAGTCTTTTTCTTTACATGTTTGGCCATTCTCAAAACTATTTCTTCAGTAACTTTCTGTACAGAACTGGCCAAATCCATTTCCCGTTGGGTTATTTTGCTTTCCGGCTTCCTGGCCGGTCCTCCAAATAATCGGGCAAAATTTTTATTGGTCATTGTCAATCCGGCACAATAGGAAAAGTATTTCATGTTAAGTTTAAAGGAGCCGTCATCTTTGAGATCAATTAATTTGTCAAGAATAATATCATAATATATGGGTTCTCCGTATGGAGCCAGTCCCATTAATTTGTATTCTCCGGAATTGACTTTGAAACCAGTGAAATAAGTGAAAGCGGAATACAATAAACCTAAAGAATCGGGGAAATGAAGATCAGCCATTATATGGATATTATTGTCCTGACCTATACCAAAACTTGTAGTTGCATATTCACCTACTCCATCCATTGTCAGAAAAGCTGCTTTTTGAAAGGGTGATGGAAAAAAGGCTGACGAAGCATGGGATTGATGATGCTCACAGAAAAGGATTTCACCATTATAATCAAGTTTTTCTTTAATATGTTCCTTGATCCACATTTTTTTCTTTAACCACATCGGAACCGCCTTTAGAAAGGAGCGTAGGCCGATTGGAGAGAATTGAAGATATGTATGTAAAATTCTTTCAAATTTTAAGAAGGGTTTGTCGTAAAAGCTTACATAATTTAAATCATCAGATGTAATATTTGCTTTTTCAAGACAAAAGGATATTGCATTTTCAGGAAAATTATGATCGTGTTTTATTCGGGTAAAACGTTCTTCCTGGGCGGCTGCGATAATTATTCCATCTTTTATTAAACAGGCAGCGCTATCATGATAATAAGCTGAAATTCCGAGAATATACATTATTTAGGTAAGTCCTTTTTTAGAATTGATGAATATGTAAATTCAGCAATTAATTTATGTCCCATATTTGAAAAATGGATTCCATCAGCATATAAATAAAGTGTTTTTGGATTCTTTGTTTGTTTTTTTAAATATTTCATCGAATCATAATAGTGTATATTGTTTTTGTTAAAAAATTCTTTTATTAAATCCTGCTGATGATATTCATTATCATAAAAATTTCGAAGTTGGTATTCATAAGGTAAAATTACAACTGTAAATCTAATATTTAAACTAAAAAGTTGTTTGTGTATTTTTAATATATCGTTCATAGCCTGTTTAAAATATTGATTATTTCGACGATAGAATTTTTCATTATAAAGAAAATAAAATTTTGAACGGTCTGAAATAGCATTTTTTAGAAACATGTAAAGTTTTGAATGAGAACGAAAAAATGCCATTATTCCACCTAAAGATGATCTTAATTTCCCACCAGGTTGTTTAATATCTTCAATTCCGTAGGCAAGGTCATTCAGACAATAGAACATTATAACTTCATTAATTTTAAAATTTGTCGGTCCATCTTTATTGATCACATAATATTTTACCTGGTTTAAATAATCCGCAACTGAGTGCCCAATAATTGCCGGATTTAAGATATTTTTTTTCCGATATAAATTTTGTAGAATTCCGGCAAAAGTAGAATCAGCTTTAACACCGACTCCCATTGTAACCGAATCTCCCAATAATAAAATTGATTTTCGGGTTGTGTCAACAGCGTGGCTATTTTTTCTGAAACCCCATTTATCGACTTCGATTATTTCACCGTTACACATACCTTTTTCCAAGGGTTTCAGGCCAATGGAATTATAGATTGCTTGACTTGCCACCAGATTTGTGTCGATTCCCTGGATAGAAATATTTTTAAAGGATATACGGACTACTATTTCACTGATAAGAAACAGGAGGAAGATTATTAGTATATTTGTGCTAATTATTTGGAATGTTTTTTTCATTATTAGTATTTGATATTTTTCTAAACTCTCTAATTTTAAATTTGTAGAAATATAGAAATGTTTTTTTAAAAATAAAAGTTGACAATTCCGTAAAAAGTAAATTTGCTGTCATTCTAAATGAGGTACGAATGTTTACAATCAGGTTTTTGACTGAAAGAATCTCCTACAATTATCGACGAGATTCTTCGTTGCTACGCTACCTCAGACTATGTCCGGCTTTCGACGGAAAGACAGCTTCGAACCTTTTTACGGTTCCATCAAAGTTAGTTTCCGACCATCGGAAAATCAGATAAAAAAAAAGGTA
>JAOZSR010000188.1 GCA_029939575.1 Fidelibacterota bacterium | reverse complement strand
GGATATCTGGCAGGAGAAAAAACCTGGTGGATGTTGGGATTTATCATAATTGCCACAATTATTTTAGGGACAATGGCAGCCCAACTTGAGATGAACATGAACTTGACTGGTCTTCTTCCTAAAGATGATCCTATGGTTGATGAGTTTAATTACATTTTCAAAGAATTTAATGGAGCATCAACAGCTTTTATTGTAATTGAAGGTGAAATGGATGAGATGATCAGATACGCAGATAATATTACTCCAAAAATTAAAACCTTAAAAACATGGATTGAAGCAAATAGTTCCCAAAAAGTAAAAGATCAACACCAAACATTGCTTGATAAGGTAAAAAATGGGAAAGCAGAATTTTCCGGAGAATATTTTAGGAGAGTTGATTATAAACAACCACTTGATTTTATTCAAGATCATGGAATTATGCTGACCAAACCTTCAGATTTAAAAAACATAAAAGAAATTTTTTACGATCCCAATTTTCTACCATTTCTGACAAATTTAAATAATAGTCTGGAAAAAGAGTATATACAGTCTGAAGAAAAAATTTCTACCACACAAAGGGAACGTTCTGCTGTTAGATTTTTAGATGGAATAGAAGACTGGGTTGACTATACAACTTTAAGTTTATATGAAGAAAATTATAATAAAAACAACGCTGTTGCAGCAGCAAGTGCTGTGAGCCTTGGATCACCATATTTAATTTCTCCGGATCGATCAATGTTGCTGATAATGGCTGAACCAACATTTTCGATGATGAATATGGATCTGCTTTTGCCAGGAATCAATGGACTAGAAGAATTAGTAAAGTCAGAAGCCAAAAACTTTGATGTAAAAGCAGGTCTTACAGGAGGAATTGTTCTGGGTCGGGATGAAATGGTTGCCGGAACTGAAGATTCTATGATGTTAACAGGACTGGCATTATTAGGAGTATTAATTCTATTTATTATTACTTTTCGTATGTTCAGTGCACCTGTATTGGCAATAATTAATTTGATAATTGGATTAATTTGGACATTAGGAGTATCGTGGCCAGTTGTTGGAACTCTAAATATGATGACTGCAATGATGGCAGTTATCCTGGTTGGTCTGGGAATCGATTTTTCGATACATATCATTTCAGTTTATACTGAATTGACAAACATGGGTGAAAATCCTAAAGAAGCAATTATTGAAACTATGAAAAAAGTAGGTACCGGAATAATAACCGGTGGATTGACAACTGCTGCTGCATTTTTGACATTAATGATTGGAAGAAGCGCAGGTCTTTCCGAATTTGGTCTTGTTAATGGAGTTGGACTTATTGTAATAATGATAGCAACACTTATAACAATGCCAACTTTACTAATGGTTAAAGAGAAATTACATTTTAAATCCAAAAATACTAAACCTGCTAAAACAAAAGATATTTCCTATGCTTTTATTGGAAAAATTAGTCAAAAAGTCTACAATAAATGGAAACTTGCTTCTGCAATAATTTTAGTGCTTACCATTTTCTTCGGCTATATGATGACAAAAGTTACCTTTGATTATAATTATTTAAATATGGAGCCTGCGGGTCTTGAATCAACAATTCTTAATGATAAAATTATTGAAAAATTTAATATGTCATCCGATGCTACAATGATGACAGCAAAATCATTAGAAAAAAATTATCAATATACAGAAGAGGCTAAGAAAAAATCTAGTGTAAGTTATGTTGAATCCCTAACAGATTATCTTCCTACTCCTGAAGATCAGGAAAATAGAAAAGCAGGTATTGTTGCAATTAGAAATCGTATGGAAAATGCAGATATTGAAAGTTCCTTCAATCCGAAGAACTGGGACAAACTGGTTCAGGAAATTCAACGTCTGGAATATAATGTAATTGAAATGCAGGATATGGCATTTGTTGGCGGACAGGATATGATTGACATGAAGGCTACAAGGTTAGTCGGCAATCCGGAAAAACCTGATCTTGTTGGCAATCTCACCAATTTGGTCAATAAGGTTAGTGAAACTAAAGTTAATGCAGAAAGAATGACTGCACTAAATTCAGATTTTGGGAATGCTTATAAAAATATAATACTCGATATGGCAGATCCAGGTGAAATTAAAATAGATATGTTACCCAAAATTATAAAGGACAAATATATAAGTAAAAATGGTGATAGATACCTGATTTCAATTTATCCCAAAGGCGATGTTTGGAATATAAAAAATCTTGAGGTCTTTGCCAATGAGGCTCTTGAGATTTCAGGAAGTATTTCCGGTACGCCACCAATGTTTTATTTCCTTATGAAAATTATCGGCGAAGATGGAAGGAATGCAGCATTATTAACTTTATTAGTAGTCTTTTTATTGTTATGGCTTGATTTTAAATCTATTACATATTCCTTTCTGGCGATGGTTCCCCTTATATTTGGTATTATCATGATGGTTGGAATTATGGGGATTTTCAATATCCAAATTACATTATTAAACATTATGGCTATTCCATTAATAATCGGAATTGGAATTGATGATGGAGTTCATCTATTACACAGATATAAAATTGAGGGTAATGGTGCAATTACATCAGTTTTCAGATCTACAGGGAAAGCTATTATTATTACTTCTTTAACAACAATGATCTCATTTGGTTCTCTTGTTTTTGCTACTTATCGTGGATATGGTAGTTT
>JAOZSR010000187.1 GCA_029939575.1 Fidelibacterota bacterium | reverse complement strand
CTATGTCCGGCTTTCGACGGAAAGACAGCTTCGAACCTTTTTACGATTCCATCAAAATTATCAAACAATCTAAAAACCTGGAAATTGATAATTCCCCGTTCAACATTGGATATTGAAAAACTGTAAAAAATGAATATTCAATTTCCAATTCAGAAATGAAAAACAAAAAATGCACTGAAAATTGATAAATTTTCCGGATCTAATGTTGGCCAAATCACACAAAACAAAAAAATAATAACTTCTGTTATTTTGATATAAGAATATAATTATGCAATAAACGTATTTATCAACCTGTACTTAATAGGGCGCATTTACCTAATTATATTGTCTTTATGCGTTGCTACCGCAATTATTTTTTATCTATTTATTCAAATTCTTTAATTTTTTTTATTTTGTAGATATAAAAACAAGACAGAATTTTGGTTTATTTTTCAAAACAATTAGTTATATTATACTGTTAGGAAAAAATTAAAATAGTGGGAAAAATATGAAAATTATTCGAAGAATAAGCAGTCGATCGTCAGTTATCGCGGTTGTGAGCATATTGTTAATGCTTAATTTGTCAAGTGCTCAAGATAAGAAAACCCTGGCGGTTTTGGATTTTGAAGGACTTGGAGTAACAGAGATTGAAACAAAAGCTCTTACTAACAGGCTTAGGGGTAACCTTGTTAACTCTCAAACTTTTCAAATAATTGAACGTGGCAAAATGAATGAAATTCTGGACGAACAGGGATTTCAACTATCTGGCTGTACATCAGATGCCTGTATGGTAGAGGCCGGACAGTTACTTGGGGTTGAATTAATGTTAGCCGGTTCAATTTCTTTAGTTGGATCAACTTATTCAGTTGAAATGAGATTAATTAATATTGGGACCGGTGAAATTCAAAAATCCGCCAGTTACGATATGCGAGGACAAATTGACGATTTGTTAACCAAAGGTATGGAAAAAGCAGCTAACATTTTGCAGGGAATTGAAGATGCCAGCACTCCGGAACCCACACCACAACCACAGGTTACAACTCAACAGGTCGCTCCAACCAGAAAATTAGGATTTCTGTCAGTCTATGGATCACCGGAAAAAGCAAAATTGATTCTGAACAATAAAAAAATCGGTAGAATTCCGCTGGAAAATTATCAATATGATGCCGGAAGTTGGACATTAATAGCCAAAAAAGCAGAATATAAAACCTTTACTCAGACTGTAGTAATTAATGATCAGGAAAATACATCGGTCGCTATTGAAATGACAAAGATGGCTAAGTTTCCACGCCTAATACTTTCTGCTGTAGTGCCCGGTCTTGGACAAATGACTCAAAAAAGAGTTTTTCGGGGATTTTTATTTGCAGCAGCATCTGCAGGTGTCGGGTATCTGGCACTCGATCAACAGGGAAATTGTGCAGATTATAAAGCGGACTATCAGAACAAACTCGATATATACAACCAAAACACATCAAATCCCGCTCTATGGTCTCAGCAAAAAGAGGATATACAAACGGCTCTTGACGTCTGGAATGACGGAATAAGTACCAGGAATTTATATTTAGCCTCCCTGGGTGGTATTTGGTCAATTAATATTTTAGATATATTATTTTAATACTTTAATTTAGATAAAATGAAAACAGGCGGGATTAGGATGGTAAACAGGATCAAATTATTTAAATTTAATCTTATAATTCCAGATTTCCGTCTAAAAAATACATTAAGGATCTTATTATGAAGTGGAAAAATTTTCTTTTAGTTTTGCTGATAAGTTTTCTGGGCATTATGACATGTGACGAACTTCAGGAGGCTCCGGCTGAACCGGAATTTCAAAACCCGACAAACCCGGATGATTTTCCCGATGATGATGGAGAGGGTGGTGACACGACAGGTTTCATTGCGCCAAGCGTATCCTTTATCAATGCACCTGGGGAAGGTGAAATAATTGATGATCACGTTGTCGAATTTTCTTACGAGGGCATTGACAATGTTGTTGAGTATCAATTTCAACTCAACGATGAACCGTGGTCTGCCTGGACAACTCAAACTTTAGTAAGGTATGAATATCTTGATGACGGTGCTTATGTATTTCGTATTAGAGGCCGTTATAACGAGGCAACTGTTCAGGAAATACCCATGATTCGTAATTTTGTGATTGATGACATTCATGGACCTGCGCTTAAGTTTCTCCCGCGAAAAATCATAACTCCGGCCAACACACCATTTTTTGTTGATGTGGTAGTTGAAGATGTCACTGATATGATGGGTGTTTATATTGAACTTCCATTTTCGGGTTCTCCGGTGGAATTGTTGAATTATAATATTTTGGAAGATGAATCTGACTTTTTGTTGTCTAATGGTGGTAATGTGGTTAGCCTGATAGAAAATGTCGATGAAACTCTAAAGTTAAATATTGCTGTTTCAGGTGCCAATCCGGCTGGCTTATCTCAAACCGGATCTGTAATCAGGCTTGAGTTACAACTCATGGAAAATCAGAATACAGTGTTAGAGATTTCGGAAAATAGCGAAATGTCGGATACAGAGATTCAAAATATTACAATTAGCGAAATAGTACCGTTGGAGATTTTTCAAGAATAAACCTGCCTTTTTTTGACAGGTAAAACTCATCCCCCGGCCCCTTCTCTTAGGAAGAGAAGGGGAGGCGATTGGACAAAA
>JAOZSR010000186.1 GCA_029939575.1 Fidelibacterota bacterium | reverse complement strand
ATAAGAGAAACACCGGGAATCGTAACAGTTTTGACAAGTGAAGAGATTGTGAGTTCGGGTGCCAGTGATCTTATGGAAGTATTGAGATTAGTCCCTGGTTTTGAATTTGCTACAGATGTATCAGGTCTTACAGGCATGACTCTAAGAGGAAATATGGGTTATATTGGTCGAGTTCTTTTGATGATTGATGGACAAGAAGTTAATGAACTATTTTACTCCTGTACATTAAATGATAATCATTATCCAGTAGATAATATTCAAAGAATTGAAATAATCAGAGGTCCCGGATCGGCAATGTATGGAGGATTTGCTGAACTTGGAGTAATAAATGTAATTACTAAAAATGGTGCTGATCTCAATGGTGTATCAGTAGCAGCAAATTATGGCCAAATGACCGGAACTTTTGCAAACAGAAGCGTGACAGTTTCTGCAGGTAAAGAAGTAAATGAAGATCTGATGTTTTCAGTCAGTGCTTTTTTGAGCCAGGCAAATAGATCAAATCGGGAAAATCCTGATTATTATGGTGACAGTTATGATATGACAGATAATTCCGGTCTCAATACTATAGCTTTGAATGCAAATGTTAAGTATAAAGGAATTGATGCACGTTTTATTTATGACGATTACAACACAATCAGACGTGATCAGTACGATGCCAATATGAATAATACCTATGATACAAAATATAAATCTATATTAGGTGAAGTAAAATATGATTATAAATTTTCTGATAATATCACCATAACTCCTCGATATAATGCTGTATTCTCAGTTCCTTGGCAATCTGTGGAAGATGTAAAAACCGGTGATGATGATTTATATGCAAAATATGATAAAAGTGCCTTAAGAAATAAACTTAATGTTACTGCATCTATCGATGTAAAAGATAATCTTAATGTAATTGCAGGTGGTGAATTAATTAATGATAATGCTAAAACACATATAGATGGAGAAGTGTTTTGGGATGGAAAAGATAATATAAGCTATACAAATATATCAGGTTTTGCCCAGGGTATTCTCCAAACAGATGTTGTAAATATGACACTTGGTGCAAGAATTGATAATCATAGCCAGTTTGGGACAGGTTTTGCTCCCAGAATTGGCTTTACAAAAGCTTATGAAAAATTACATTTGAAACTTTTAATCAGCCAGGCATTCCGTACACCAAGTATTGATGAAATTGATTATTCTACCTTGGATGCTAATGGTGAACCGGACATTGAGACTGAAGTTACTAAAGTTGTTGAAGGAGAAGTTGGATATAGTTTCGCCCCTGGAGTGTCAATTAATGTAAATAGTTTCTATAGTATGGTAGACAATACAATTTTATATACAGTAGATTCTGACGGAAATGAAGGCTATTCAAATTCTAAGACCTCAGGTTCAAAAGGTTTTGAGGTTGAATTAAAAGTTCGTAAGGACTGGGGTTTTGTTAACTTGAATTATTCTTTCTACTCAGGAAAAGGAATCAATGAAGTTGATTATTACAGTGTAATGAAACAGGAAACTGAAAATATTGCCGAAGCTCAATTAGTCGGAACTTCACCTCATAAAATTGCTTTGAACAGCAATTATAAAATTAATGATAAACTTTCTGTAAGCCCATCATTTGTTTACATGGGTTCAAAATATGCTTATACAGAACTTGATGCAGATGAATATACTTCTCCTGTTGAACAGGACCCTGTATTTCTCTTGAATCTCTATGTAAATTATAGAAATCTGATTAATGGACTGAATGTATCTGCTGGAGTTCATAATATTCTTGATGCAGAATATAATTTCAACCAGGCTTATAATGGCTGGCATACAGGATTACCAGGTGAAGGCAGAAGAATGTCTGTAAAATTAACTTATGATTTGAATCTGTAATAACAATATAACCTTCCGAAGGTTTTAAACCTTCGGAAGGTTAGCAAAATATAAATGGTACGTATAATAAATAGATCGAGAGAAAGAATAAAAAAATAAGGAAAAAAATAATGAAGAACAAAACAAAATTATTTAGTTTGATTTTATTAACTTTAATTTCAAGTACTGTAATTTTTGCACAAGCAACTGATGCACCGGCAAATGTTGCAGCTGCTATTACAGCAAAATTGATAGCCTTTGAAAAAAATATTAGTGGAACTGCTCAGGATATTAGTATTTATGTGATGGGTGATGCAGCAGTAGCTGCTGAATATAAAAAAGCAATAGGTAAAAATATTGGTAAAGCTACATTGAAAAAAGTTGATAGTGGTGATGGAGTTCCGACCTCAAAACCCAATATTCTTTTTGTAGGAAAATCTGCCAATGTTGAAAAAGCTTTGGAATATTCACGAGCCAATAAAATTTTATCTATAACAGGAATTGTTGATTATGTCAATAAAGGTGTTACTCTTGGGGTTGGAGTAGAAGGTGGAAAACCCAAAATTCTATTAAATCTATCATCATCATCGGACGAAGGATTAGATTGGAATCCGGCAATAATTAAAATTGCGAAAACTATAAAATAGAATTATTAAAGGATTGAAAGGAAAAATGATGAAAAGTTTTTCAGTTAAATATAAAATATTAGCTTTAGTCATTCCAATTGTTGTGATTTTTGGGCTTATTCTTGCCTTAAATTCACCAAAACAAGCCAATGATTTGGCAAGAGAAACACTGAATGATAATGCAA
>JAOZSR010000113.1 GCA_029939575.1 Fidelibacterota bacterium | reverse complement strand
ACATAGAGCCAAAAATAATTAGTGGAATAAAATTATTTCTTCAAGCAATTTTTGTTAATCGAAAATATTTTTTCCCTTTTTCTAAGCTTCCATATATCACATTCGTATCGTGAGGAAACATTACCAGCCATTTTTTTTCAGAAGCAAATCCTAATATTCTTTCTTTCTCTTTAATTGAAATCAGAGGTTGCATATCATAAGCACTAATCCAGGTAAAAGGAATATGTTGGGACAACGGCATCAGGTCTCCACAGAAAAAAAATGGATTTGTCGGATCATCAATCAAAACCATTTGTTGCCCGGGAGTATGACCGTCACTAATTAATATATTTATTCCAGGAAATAGTTCTGTTTCACCTTTAATAAGATTAAGGCTTCCGGCTTCCTTTAAAGGTTGAAAAATTTCTTTCATATAACTTGCCCTGTCAAGCATTGATGGTGAAAGAGCCCAATTATAATTTTTTTCCTGAATATGATAAGTAGCGTTACTAAATAAAGGTACAGATTTAGAATTATTCTTAATAATCACCCCGCCACAATGATCAAAATGTAAATGAGTAATGATCACGTCAGTTATATCATCTATGGAAAATCCAAGGCCGGATAAAGTTTTCTGAATTATTTTATCTTCACTTTGTATTTTATAAATGTGTTTCATTTTTTCATTTAGCAAATCACCGACACCGGTATCTACCAGAATTTTGCGATTTTCGCCAACTATCAATAAAGAACGAAGAGCCATAGAAACACGATTATTTTGATCACATTCTACCTGTTTATTCCAAATTACTTTGGGAACAAGTCCAAATACCGCACCACCATCTAAAGCAAACCGGCCAATATCCAATGGATAAATATCATATTTTCCTACTTTTATCATTTGAGCCTTTCATTATAATTTTTTCCCTGGTAACTATTTCTTTCAGCAAGTGTTGCCTGGATCCGGTTTAATATTTGGGTTTTGCCCAGTTTCCATTTTGGAGATATCAAAGTATCCGATTTGGCATCTCCGACTAATCTTTGGATAACGATCGAGGGATTTAGTCTTTCAAGAAAATCACATATTAAATAAATCCATTCCTGCTCGGAAAAAAGTGGAAATGGATCAGCCAGATAAATTTCAGCAAGTTTTGATTTTTTGACAATATGTAAATGATGTAGTTTAATAGCATCAATTTTTAGATTATTCAGAATATCCACAGATGACAAAATTTCATGTCGATTTTCAGTTGGAAATCCCAGGATATAGTGACCGCAAACATGCAGTCCGGCATCTTTGGCCATTTTAATTGATTGAATTGTCTGTTCAAAATTATGCCCTCTTTCAGCCCATTTCAAAGTCTTATCATATACCGATTCAATCCCAATTTCCAAAGAAACAAAAATTGACTTGTTCAATTCCTGTAATAGATTAATTATTTTATTGTTAATACAATCCGGTCTGGTTCCGATTAATAGCCCGACAACTCCCGGGAAATTTAGTGATTCTTTATATATTTTTTCCAGGTATTTCAAATTACTATAAGTATTAGTATAGGACTGAAAATAGGCCAGGTATTTTTTGATTTTACGCTTTTCATAAAGCCTGGTTATCCCAGTTTCCATTTGTTGGGGAATTGTCAAAAGATTTTTCCTATGCTCTTCTCCAAAACTGGTATTATTACAATATACACATCCTTTTGTACCTAATGTGCCGTCCCTGGTTGGGCAGGTAAATCCTGCATCAAGGCAGATTCGGTAAACTTTTTCACCAAATTTTTCCCGTAGAAATCTATTAAACCTGTTATATCTATCAGCTATTGGAAAGGGTAATTTCATGAAGTTTTTTCATTTGTAACAGGGATCAAAATACGCATTATTGTTTGAATATCCGGCTTACTGTCCAAGACAAAAATTTTACCTTTATGATAATTTTTGATGATTCGACTGGTCAGGCTAAGCCCAAGTCCCCATCCACGTTTTTTAGTAGAAAAACCGGGGCGAAAAATATTTTTCCGGTCTTTTTTGGAGATTCCTTTTCCATTATCAATGACATCAATAATAACAAACTTCTCATTTTTTGTTAAACCTGTTTTAATTTCAACAACACCATTTTCTACTGATGAGGCATCAAGTGAATTCTTAATTAAGTTTTCTATAGCCCAGGAAAAAAGGTATGAGTTAATCCGGGCGTAATAATTATTCTGAGGTTCAAAAATAAGTTGTACTTTTGTTCCTAACTGTGGAATTCTACGACGGTAATATTTAACAGCTTCTATAATTACCGGATTAATTTCCTGGATTGTCATTGAAGGCGAGGATCCAATTTTTGAAAAACGATGAGTGATTTTTTCAAGACGCTTTATATCAGTGGACATTTCATTTAAATTATCATCCTCCTGATACTGGCTTTTTAGTACTTCTACCCATCCTATTAATGAAGAAAGTGGAGTACCCAATTGATGAGCTGTTTCTTTTGCCATTCCAACCCAGATAGATCTTTTTTCATTACTCCTGATCATTTGAAAACCAAAATATCCCAGGAAAATAAACAATCCTACTACTAAAATTTCAATAAAAGGGAGCATTTGTAATTTTCTAATTAAATCAGTATCTCCATAGTGTATGTATCCAATTACAATGTCTTCATATTTTAGTTGTATGGGGTCATTTGCCCGATCCATATTAACAACTAATTTATTAAGTTTTTTCAAATCTTTAGGATCTTTGCTGTTACTTGGGATTCCAACTTCTTTCCAAAATTGGGGAATAGAATCAACTTCCTGTGTGATAATCATAGGGAAAGAGATTTTTAAAATTATTTGATCAAAAATAAAACTGAAGTCCTGAATATCACTTTCTGTAACAGCTTTTACATAAATATCTGCATAAAAACGCACAAGTTCGGTTGATTCTTCACGAAGTCGATTAACAATATTTTGGGAATATGTTAGCAAACTTAAAATAATCACAACTGCCAAAAAAACCAAACTTCGTTTTATATTTGATGATTGCTGATAAATACTAAATTGCATATTCTCTACCTGACTTTGACTATAATTGGTTGCCCCTCAATAGCATCGCCTTCGTCTGTTAAACAATATTCCACAACATTAACAACATCTTTTGGTTTCATGATTTTAAGAGGATCTTCGTCGGGAACTAATTTTTTTCTTAAATCTGTGTCTGTACCGGCCGGACTAATGCAAAATACTTTAACACCATAAGATTCCAAAGCCCGAGACATACTCATTGCAAAATTAATGACTCCTGCTTTGCTGGCAGCATAGGCAGCCCACTCAGGCCTGGAGCCCATTCCGGCGGTTGAGGCTATAAATACAATGCGTCCACCGGTTTTCTTCATATGAACCAGAGTCTCTCTGGTTGTTATAAATGAACCCGTGAGATTTGTTTTAATTATATTTTCCCAAATTTCTGTGGTAGTGTCAAATACACTTAAGGATTCTCCATGACCTGCATTGTTAATAAGAACATCAATTCGGCCAAATTTTTTGATTGTCTGATTAATCATATTCTTAACAGATTTCTCTGAGCATACATCTGTTTTAACTACAAGATATTCACCTGGTAATTTTTTTGAGAATTCAAGCATTGTATTTTTACTTCGGGCGGCAAGGACAATTTTTGCACCTAATTTCGAAAAATGGAAAGCCATGGCTTTTCCAATACCTCTACTGGCTCCGGTTATTATTATTACAGAATCTTTAATCATCGTTTTTCTTCCTGTTTAAAAAAATAGGATGTTTTATAAAATTAATATTATGAGTGTGTTATGTTTTTTTTTGTTTTTTAAATTTTGCTAAATTATTAATATTTAGTCTATCTTTATATCGAATCACTAAACTAACAATTATATAAAACCAAACCAGGTTTGTTAATATTGATGAAGTCATTGAGGCCAGTGAATAACTTTTCGGCTTAAATTCAAAAATAATTTCATTCTGACCTGCCGGAACTTCAATCCCACGTAACATATGATTTACCTGGTAAATTTTTGTTAAACCGGAATTAATAGTTGCTGTCCAGCCAATCGGATAATAAGCCTCAGATAATACTAAAAATGCAGTGGAATTGTTGTCTGTTTTTAATGTAATACGATTTGGTGTATACTCAGTAATTTCGACAGAACCATCAATACCATACGATTTATCTGCTATATCTGCATTTGTCGTCAGAGCCATTTTTTTTGGATTGAAATCAACACTATTCATGTAGCGTACAACCGCCTCTTCATCTGACATTTTCAAAACATTTTCCACAAATAATGCTCTGGGTAAGGCATTTTGATTTTGAAACAATAAGGATTTTTCCTGCTTATTCTGAGCAACAATTTGCAGTCCTTCATGTTGTAACATAGCGGGTGAAATAATATATTTTGCATTTAGCATATTAATAACATTCCAGTTGACAGGCTGTTTGGGATCGGGGCTGTGATAAAGATTGTTATCAACGATATCCTGGACAAGTTGTGGCTTTATAGCAGAATATCCGGCTACAAGATTGTGTCGATAGGCCAAATTATTTGATTGGAAAAAACTTCCAAGTCCAAGCACTCTGTTAAAACTTTGATCCTGCTTAATGATTTTGTCGAATTGACTTTCTCTGAAGTAGTTTCGTTCAATGTTTTTATCATTGACAAATCTTGCATTACCGAAAAAGCGATAAGAAACAGATATCATATCTATGGCTACCAGGAAAAAGATTCCAACAATAACTAACTCTCGTTTAATTTTTTTCAGATAGAATAAAATTATTAAAGTAGTAAAAGCGGCAATCAGGGCTAACATGCGAAGGTTATCAAGTGTCATCATTTCAATTCGCATGGCTTTAAACATTTCTATGACCTGAGGATTATTGGCATATCGCGCATCAGCAGGTCCGGAAAAAGATAGCATAGAGGGGAAAATCAAAGGGATTAATCCTAATAAAGTAAAAAAACTAATAATATATAAGGTGATTTTTAATTTCTTCTTGTCCATTTCGGCTAGCAGTCCCTTTAATCCATACATTGATAAAATTACTATTATAAAAGAGACTAAAATCATGATCATCATAGGTACACGGAATTTACTGAAATAGGGTAAATAAAGGAAAAGTGGTTTATACAATATTGGAAAATGTTTACCAAGTGATAATAATAGAGAAAACAGAAGCAAAATAGATAAACTTATGACAAATCCGTCTTTTCGAAAATAAAAAATTCCTAAAACTGCTAATATTACAATTAAAATTCCGATATATTCCGAGGATTGGGTAAAAGGCATATCACCCCAATAAGTTGGCATTCTTTGATTTTTGTAGCGGGCAAATTTGCTTCCTGTATAAATCTCACTTGAAGTTCCACCAAGAAATCTTGGTGAAATCAGGGTCATCATTTCTTTTATTGAAAATGACCATTTTGTCGCATATTCAAAAGTAACTCCACCTGATTTTTTTTCTGCTGATTCGGATGTTGATGATTTTGATAATTCTATGGCATGACCACCTCGGGTTGAAAAGGGAGTATATTCTTTAGTTACGAATAATGGTTGGGCTGACATAAATATCGCCACGATTATACCGCAAATAAACAAACCGACAGTTTTAAAAATTCTATTCGCTTCTCCTGATTTCACCATTTTAATAATTATATAAATTCCAATTGTCAGGATCAATAAAAGGGCATAAAACAAAATTTGATAATGCTTCGTCCTGATTAATAAAGAGAAAAATATTGTAAAAAGCGCCAGAGAGAATAAATCCCGTTTTCTTGTATAATTAAGGAAACTGTAAATAACAAGCGGCAAGGCACAAATTGCCCTGATTTTGTAATTATGTCCGACTATAATCAGAGCCTGGAAATGAGGTAAAAACAGAAAGGCTATTACACCTGTGGCTGATATATACCATGGAAATTTTAAAAAATTGAGCAGTAAAAACAATCCGGTAGCGCCAATTATCAACCAGATAACCCGCCAATCAAAAAACTTATTTAATTTTGTTGCCAAAATATCAAGATTAAATGAATTGCTGTTTTTATTAAAATAGATCGGGATCCCACAAAATATATTAGGATTCCAGAGAACAGGTTCGCCGGTATTCTTTGAATACTGTACATATTGATGAGTTGCACCTGTTGCAGCCATTCGGTCACCACCAGCAGGCTCTAATTTGTCAAAAACAAGGGGCTTGTAAAAAATCAACAAAGTTATAAAAAATATAACTCCAATAAAGATATAACCATTTTTTGCTGGTATTTTATCTAAAAAGGAAAGTTTATCCTCTTTTTTTGTTTCTATCTTTTTTTGTTTCTTTTTGCTCATATACCCCTCTGCAAAATAAAAAATTGAAAAATTTTCCTGTTATCCAGTTTTTCCAAAAGCTTTAAATAAAAATCAGCCTAAATTAAAGGAAAATTGACAAAATAAAAAGTATAATCAGGTTATCTCTGGTAACGTTAATAACAATGAATAAATATAATTCATATTATCTAAATTTTATTTTTGACATATTTTTTTTCCACCTTTTGGGATTACGCCATTTTTTCCAGGTTTGTTGTATCCTGAGAATTTCAATTGGTTCGAAAAATTTAGAAAAATAGAGTATAAAGGGAAAAGAAATAATTAATATCACTTTTATTATTATTCTGAAAAAGATATTTAAATCACTAAATAATAAAGAAATAAAATATAGTAGCATGGCAATAATGATTGTTTTGGTAATTTTTAACAACTCAAAGGGAATGTAATATAATTTTTGAGAAATAAAGTAAAAAAAGATGCACATATACAATACTGAAATGATAGAAGCAATAGCTGCTCCGTATATATTATATTGTTGAATCAAAAGAAAATTCAATCCAATATTCAATATTGCAGCAGACATAACTATATATGCATTGTATTTTGTTTTTTTTACATAATGTGTTGTAAGGGAAAAGTTATACCTTATACCTTGAAGGACAAATAAAAAGGTTAATAATGGAATTATTTTATAGACATTTATCCACTCTTCTTTTCGTGCCATAATCTCAAATATTTCTCGTCCGTACATACTTAAAGCTAAAGCAGCTATAGACAATAAAAATACGAAATAGGTTAAGATTTTTGAATAAAATCTTTTTGCCCCGGGATCATCAACCATCTTATATGCAATTGGTAAAAATCCAGTTTGAAAGGATTGTATTAATATAACATTTATCAATCCTGCCACTTTATAACCCATTGAATATAAACCAACTGCCGCATTTCCTAACAATGGTTTCATTATATATCTGTTACTAAAATTTAGAATCATTCCGGAAACTGTTGAGAAGATTAGTGGTAAGCCATAGCTGATCATTTCACGGAATACAGGAGTGTTTAGCTTTAAACGCATGTTTTTTATAAAAAAGGGCAACGCTACCAGGAACAGAAAAATTTCTGAAATTAGTCGACTTAGCAGTAAACCCTTTACTCCATATCCTATATAAACGATATAATATATATTGCCTAACAAAATTATTATAAATTTTAATGTTGTGATAAGAGCAAAGAAAATTGCTTTTGAGCGAAAACGGATTACATTCAATATTATTCTGTTAAAAATTCCTAAAGCCATGGAAATAAAAATTATGTTAAAGAAAACTGAAAATTCTTTATTCTGAAAAAATATTTTTGATAAATTTTCACTATTAATTACTAATGGAATTAAAAAAATTGCTACAATTAAAAGTGAAGATATAAACGTAGTAAAAACAATAGACCTAATTTGGTCTTCATCTGATTTCATACTACAAAACCGAAGCATTGCAGTATGCAGGTTTAGTCCCAAAACTGCTATTAAGAATTGCAAAGTTACTTCAAAAATAGAAAAAATACCGTAATCAGCAGTTGTTAAATAAGCTGTATAAAGTGGTAATAAAATAATCCCGGCAAGTTTATTAGATAAATTTCCCAGGCTGTAAATTATTGTGTGTTTTGTTGTTTGTTTTAACTTGTTTAGCATTTACTTGTTTTTTTTAATATTATAAATGTCCAAAAAGGTTTATGAGAACTTAAAAATATATTTAATATATCAAGTATCAAACCAAATAAATTAAATTTATATTTAAAATAAATAATTCTTTCACAATTTGGACACATAGATTTGCGTTCAATATTTTTTGTCCAAAACCAAGGTATCCAGGAATCATGAGGAATGAACCTGTGTTTAATTTTTAATAATGTTTTGTTATATCCTCTTTTTTTTGTTCCAAAATTAAAACTTTTTACTATTTTATATTCAGAAAATAATTTACTAATAATATCCTCATTTAATCTTCGCAGATGATATGTTCTATTAAATACAGTATCACAATGTTTACATTTAATAAAATCTTTTTCTATATTTTCATTGTTGGGAAAAGTCAAAAAGATGTAATTTTTAGCAATTCGTTTCATCTCTATTATGCTTTTCTGAAAAATATTTTCTTCTAAATGCTCCAATAATTCGCTTGAAAAAACCATATCAAATGATTTATCGGATACATTAATATCATCACAACTTGTCAATATTGTGTTAGATTCCACATATTGTATTGCTTTTTCATTTCTTTCAACACCAGTTACATTATAAAATTTATTTAGAACATTAGTAATTTTTCCATTTCCACATCCTATGTCAATAATTGATTTCACATCTGCTGGAATATTCTCTAAAATTAGATCAATTTTTTTTTTCATAATATTATCTATTTTCATGTCCTTTGAAAATAATTCACTATAATATTTTTCATTATTTAGCATAAAATAAATACCTCTCAATTATAAACTGTAAGAATATTTCTTTGATAAATATCCACAAATCTCTCTTAACTGTTGTTTATCAGAATCTTTCCAGTTTTCATATAACGGAAAATTACCGCTATCCTGTATATTTGTTTTTTTCCCAATCTTTGAAATAATTTTCTTCTTAGGAATATCTATATTTAAAAATTTCAAAACATCTACTACATTTTCAAGATTCAATCTGTTGAAATTAAATGAAAAGCATCTATTAATCCCAACATGTTTTTTGAACTTTTCAATAAAATTATTTGTCTCGTTCCAAAGCCAGGATTGTTTTTGAATTTGACTAAATTTTTTCCAATTGGAATATTCAGAAGTATTTTCAATAGGACTAATTCGTTTTATGTCCAGTATATTTCCATCTATATAAAAATTTCGTCTCATGGCAGATCGAACAAAATCACCAGGATGTCTGTATAAATGTACAAATTTTGCATTTGGAAATAATTCGGCTATTAATGGAGCGAAAAATGTTATTTGATTATTTGTTTCAACATACCTTTTTTGTGTTTTATAAGAATATCTTAAATATTGTTCACGAGAAACAAGGAATATTTCGATAAGTAGTTTTTTAATATCCTGATTTAATTTATAATCAAATTGTTTTAAATAGTTATATGCTAAAACTCCTTGTAATCCTAAATTTGGTTTTGGTTCGTGAAAAACTTTAATTTCTTTATTGGTTTTTAGAAGAGAAATAAACCAATTAGTTCCTGTTCTACCGGTAGATAGAAAAAAAACAGGTGCTGGCAAATTCTTAAAGTTGTTGTTTCGTATCTCCAGAAATGTTGCCTTCCGTTTAGGAAGTCCAAACCTTTTAATGAATAAAAGTTCTTCTAAGTCATTT
Source organism: Fidelibacterota bacterium (assembly GCA_029939575.1). Classification (GTDB taxonomy): domain Bacteria; phylum Fidelibacterota; class UBA2242; order UBA2242; family JAOZSR01; genus JAOZSR01. The sequence continues at coordinate 442 of JAOZSR010000113.1, read as the reverse complement.
ATTTTTTGCATTAAAGTCACAGTTACCCTATTTTAATAATTTATAGATTTCAACAAGATTTTTACCAGTTTCATTCCAATTATATTTTTTTAAAACAGCTTTTTTCCCCTTTTGTCCCATCTCTTTTCTAATTTCAGTATGATTGTAAAGTTGCATTATTTTATCTGCAAGGTCTTCAACATCATCACCACGAAATGTTAGCCCGCAATTTTCATTATCTACAACTTTTTTTTGCGGTGGACAGTCACTGACAATGACCGGCTTGCCAATACTCATATATTGAAATAGTTTATTCGCAAAAGTTGTATCATGATGAAGATTTCTTTTAATTGGCGAAATGCAAATATCACTGGCTTCTATATAGGAGGCAAATAAAGTTAAATCCTGCCATCCTTCAAAACTGATATAGTTAGTTACCTGATATTCTTGAACTAAATTTTTA
>JAOZSR010000041.1 GCA_029939575.1 Fidelibacterota bacterium | reverse complement strand
ATTTTCCTGCCAGTGTATATTTTCAACAATTAATTCAACTGTCTTAATTTTGCGTTTATTATTAATATCATTTTTATATCCAGTTTATACAGCAACTTAATCATTAATATTTCTATATTCAAGTATTTGCAATATTATTTATATTTTTTCATTAGGATACTAACCCGGAACGCGTGTTTGTTCTGATTTGAAGCACTTGATAGAGGATCAGAAAAGGGAAACCGGATACGCACAACCGGATACCGGACTTTCACGACGAGAAAATATACCAAAATATGACACTATTTACAATGCTGTAAGCCGGATATTTGATAAAATGAACCAAATATTTGATACTTTAAGTTGTTGTTTTTTAATAAAGAGCCACCCATCGGGATCGAACCGACGGCCTGCTATTTACGAAACAGCTGCTCTACCAACTGAGCTAGGGTGGCTAAATAGCATAAAAATATACTTATATTTCTGTTGTTTGGCAACTGAATTGTTTCATTGTCTTGACCCTGTTCACAGATAAAATTAAACTATAATTCTCTTTATATCTGCAAGTGACAAATATAATTGTAGCCTGAGTAGTGCTGATCCAGTCATAGTTTTATCTTAAAAAATCTCTTAGGAATACATTGATACTTATTAATAAATTAACTATTTTTAATAGATTTTTTAATTGTATAAAAATTTTCAACTATTATAGATAAAGGATTAATAAATGGGAGTCAGGCCGGATGTATTATTAAGTGACAATAATCTTAAAGCAGCCTTGGATTATATCAAATCCCAGGTTTCTCAAATTCCGGAAACTGTCATTATTTTAGGCTCGGGCTTAGGATATTTTGGTGAAAATATGGATATTGTGAAATCCATTCCTACATCTGATATTCCGGGCTATCCTTCACCGACTGTACAAGGGCATAAAGGGCGTTTGATATTTGGTAAAATAAAGGACACTTATTTGCTGGCTGTCCAGGGACGCAGTCATTATTACGAAGGAAAACCTCTGAATAGTGTAACTTTTGCGGTTCAATTATTTGCAAAATTAGGTATCAAAAATCTGATTCTGACAAATGCAGCCGGTGGAGTTGCGCCACATTACACACCCGGAGATTTTGTTTTGATAAATGATTATATCAATTTCACTCAGATAGAAGTTCTTCCTGGTGAAAAACAGCAATATCCATTTTCTCCCGAGTTACAGAATATTGCCAGAAAAACGGCTGAAGAGCTAAATATTCAACTCCATGAAGGGACTTATTGCTGGACCACCGGGCCAACCTTTGAAACAGTAGCTGAGGTACAGGCTGTAAAATCTCTCGGAGGTGATCTGGTTGGAATGTCAACAGTACCGGAATTGATAGTAGCAAACCATTTGAATATGAATGTATTGGGAATGAGTCTGGTCACAAACCTGGCCGCAGGTATTAGTCTTACACCTTTAACTCATGAAGAAGTACAGGAGGCGGCGGATATGATTAAAGATTCCTATATACTTTTAATTTCAGAAATTATTAATAATATTTCATGAACAATTTAAGTTCATCTTCATTGAAACAAACAAGAGGTGTAAAAATTGTTTATAATATACTAAAGTTTGGGAAAAAAATATTTATATTAACATTGCAGGGTAATGAATAGAACAGGAAAAGAAAAAAGATTATTAAGTTGGTCGGGAGCATTTTTAAGAGTATTGCTTTTGTATAATATTATGGCAATTGTAGTATTATCATTTCTGTATACACTTTCCAAAGATTTACCTCCAATTGAAAAATTACAAAGCTATAATCCACAGTTAGTTACAAGAATTTATTCTGATGATGGTGTGGTTCTCAAGGAATTGTATGATCAGCGTCGCATATTAGTTGAGGCTGATAAGATTCCACCTGCCATGATTCATGCAGCAGTATCCATTGAGGATTCCAGATTTTATAATCACTGGGGTGTAAGTGTCAGAGATATTTTTCGTGCTATTGGATATGATATTTTAACTATGAGTGCCCAGCAGGGAGCAAGTACATTTACACAGCAACTGGCCAGAATGCTTTATGAAAAAATCGGTTTTGAGAAGACTATTACAAGAAAAGTTAAAGAACTGTTGACGGCTTTACAGATTGAACGGATGTATTCAAAGGATGAAATCGCTGCTATGTTTGTCAACTCCAGTTATATGGGAAAAGGTAATGTCCATGGAGTACAGGCAGCGGCAAAATTATATTTTGATAAAAATGCCGAAGAACTTACACCTGATGAATGCGCAGTTCTGGCAGGTGTAATTAAAAGCGCTGTCCGATTTTCACCTTTTTATAGACCTGTTAGTGCGTTTCAGCGAAGAAATCTTGTCCTGAAAAGAATGATGGACTATAATTACATCACCGAAGAAGAATTTGCACTTTATAAAAATGTACCTTTGGAAATTCGTACAACTGACTTGTCTGCCAGTATTGCACCCTATTTTGTTGAGCATATCCGACGTTGGATTCGGCAGAAAGATGAAAAACTTGGTGTTGATATCTATCGGGATGGATTAAAAATATATACAACTCTGGATACCAGAATGCAAGCTTGTGCTGATACTGCATTTCATGAACACCTGGTAAAACAGCAATCAGTATTAAATAGGCGTTTACTTGCTAATCCCGTTGAAATTGAAAATATTATTAAAAATGACACATCTGTAACAGTTGAGCAGGTAGTCGCAATGATTAAAGGTGAAATTCCGATTGAAAAAGATTATTTACGCAAGTCACTCATTGTCCAGGGCGCTTTTATTGCGATTGAACCTGGTACCGGCCACATCAAAGCTATGATTGGTGGCAGAGATTATGCTGAATCAGAATTTAACCGTGCAACCCAGGCTCAACGTCAACCAGGATCGGTTTTTAAACCTATTGTCTACTCTACAGCTATTGATAATGGATTCCCCGTATCAACTCAACTATTGAATCAGCCGGTAATTCTCCATGAAGCAGATGGAACAAGATGGGCACCCAAAAATTATGACAGATCTACCGGGGGAAAAACCACATTGCGTGAGGGAATCAGAGGTTCTTTGAATCTTATTGCGGCTCGTATTGTTCAGGAATTAATATCACCCGAATCGGTCGTTGAAACAGCTCACAGAATGCATTTATCGACTTATATTCCGGCGGTTGATGCCATAGCTCTTGGTGCCGGAGTAGTAATTCCCAAAGAAATGGTGTCAGCTTATTGTATTTTTGCTAACCAGGGAGTATGGGTAGAGCCTATTTCGGTTACCAGAATCGAAGACAAATATGGGAATATAATTGCCGAATATAATCCAAGACAGGAATTGGTTTTTAGTGAAGAAACAGCTTTTTTAACTACCAGCCTGTTGCAAACAGTTATTAATAAAGGAACTGGCGGAAGTGCGCGCTGGAAATATAAATTTTACAAGAATGCAGCCGGGAAAACCGGAACTACGAATAGTTTTACCGATGCATGGTTTGTGGGATTTACTCCGTATATTGCTGCCGGTGTTTATGTAGGATTGGATAACCCTGCTGTTTCATTGGGACCGTCGGAGTCAGGGGCCAGGGCGGCGCTACCAATCTGGGCAAATTTTATGCGTGAAACCTATAAAGAATTCAATTGGCAGGATAGAGAATTTGAAGTGCCCGAAGGTATTGTAGAGGTGGAAATTTGTAATGAAACCGGGCTACTTCCCTCAAAATATTGCCAGGTCTATAGTGAGTATTTCAAAGAGGGCACTGTTCCTACAGAGCATTGCCACATTCATACAGATGTACAGACCAAAAAAATGCAGGATAGGGTAATTTATTAATCCGGGCTATTCAATCAAATTTAAATAAAAAAAGTAGTTTTAATTCCAGGTGGATTATCAAAGATATTTAAAAAGATTCCTGATTTTTGGCGGTGGAAAGGTAATAGTATAACAGGTTCCTACCGAATTATCCACAGTAATTGATGCTTTTATCTGTTTTATCAAAGTATATATTAAATCTGTTCCCAGAGTTTTAGATTCTTTGGGATTATAATCTTTAGGTAAACCGATTCCATTATCTTTCACAATCAATATATATTTATCATTCTCCAATTTCAATGAGATATAAATATCACCCTGTTGATTATCCGGGAATGCATATTTGAATGAATTTGTTAATAGTTCATCAATCAGAAGCCCAAGGGGAATTGCTGTATCAATTGTAAGTAAAATTTTGTTAATATCAACATGAGATTGTATTTTTCCGTAATGCTTATGATAGGTTTGGAAGAGGTGGATTACCAGTTTATTAACATATTGTTTCATGTCAATATTTGCCAGATCTTCGGATCCGTAAAGACTTTCATGAACAAGAGCCATTGATCTGACCCTGTTTATAGAGTCAAGGAATAGGTCTTTATCTCTTGGATCAAAAATAGTATGAGACTGCATATTTAACAAACTACATATTAACTGAAGATTGTTTTTAACACGATGGTGAACTTCTTTTAGTAATACTTCCCTTTCTTTGATAGTGGATTTTAGTTGTTCCTGTATTTTTTTTCTGGTAATAATATCCTTTCGGAGTTTTTCATTCTTTATGCGTAGTTCAGCAGTATGTATTTTAATTTCTTGTTCAAGTTTGTCAGAATAGTTTTCATAATGTTCAGAAATGGCGCGATGAACATGGGCAATAAGTTTTTCCATATTGTCCATTTTTTCAATATAGGCAAAAACCTCTTTATTAACAGCCGCCATGGCAGTTTCTAAAGTAGCAAAACCGGTAAAGATAATGATTTTGATATTAGGGTTAATTTGTTTCAAATGCTCTAAAACTGTCATACCATCTTCATCACCTATCTTTAAATCAAGAATTACCACATTTATAGGATTTTTTTGTAAAATTTCAAGACCCTTTTTGACGGTATTACAACAGATAGTTGAAATATTTTCATAACTAAAAATATCTGCTAAAATCTTTTGCCACGATTTATCGTCATCTATAATTAGTATTGTGTTTTTATTTAACATATTTTCCCACCACTTTTTTCTGCTGTTTTGGATTGTTTTACTAGGTTAAATTAATCTCCGGTATTTTTAATTTATATTAATAGGTTAACAAATTTATTAATCTTCAATTTTTTGTTTTATTGGTAAGAGTATTATTACTTTTGTACCATGTGTATATTTACTTTCAACGTTAATGGTTCCTCCATGATTTTCTATAATTTGTTTACATATTCCCATGCCCAGACCGGTACCTTTCGCTCTTGTTGTGAATAAGGGTTTGTATATTTTTGCCAGCACTTCCGGTTTCATACCTATTCCATCATCGAGAATTTCAATTCTGCACATTTTTTGATCATCTAAGTATTTTCCGATTATGGAAATAGTTCCATCGTGACTAATTGCATGCATCGAATTGGCAATAAGGTTTGTAAAAACCTGGCGGAGATGAACGGGATCAGCATGAATGATGAAGTGTTTTGGGTTCATGTCGATATGAACGATGATCCTTTTCTTTTTAACTGTATATTTTCTAATATTTTGAAGCATTTTAAATAAATCTGTATTAATAAAATTGGAATGTGATAATTTAGTAGCCATTAGCATGTTGTTTATAACCTTGTTGGCCTTATCCATTTCTGTATTAATCAATTCCAAATGTTCTTTGATTTTCTTTGAGGGATTTTGTAATTGACTTTGCAAATAAAATATGGATTGTTTTATTGCACCCAGAGGATTTCGAATTTCATGAGCAATATTACCGGAAATTTGACCAACTGTGGCTAATTTTTCCTGCAGAATATTTTCTTCATTTATTTCAGCCATTTCAGACTCTTTTTTCTGAACAGCCGCTTCAAGTTCAAGGTTTTTATGTTCAATTTTGCTTTCATTCATTTTCAGTTTGGTAATATCAGTAGCAATTTGCAGTTTTGCTAATCTGCCATCAATCCATTCTATTGCCGTATCCTGACAAAAAAACCATTTTTTTGTTATATGGTCTTGATATTCCCATTCATATATACCTGATGGATTGTTGTTTTTATCAAATAATTGTTTATTTGGGCAGAAGCTACAAGGTCCCGATTGCTCCGGATGAATTTCTTTCCAGCAGGTTTTGCCGGTAATATTACCATAAATATGCTGGGCAAACTTATTAATAAATATAAGTTCATAAGTGTCAATATCACATACATAAATAAAGATTTTGAGGCTGTCCAATACTTTGAGAAGTGTCTCATTTGAAGTCTTCAGTGCTTTTTCTGACAAATTTCTTTTCTGTTCATGAATTGCAATTTTGGTCATCATCTGATCAAAGCCGTCATAGAGTACAGATATCTCGTCTTTATCTTTTCTTGGAATTTTTTTAAAGAATTCACTGTTATCAGGCCTGATTCTTTCCATCAAAGAACTAAGATACAATATCGGGTCTGATATAATTTTTTGCAATATTCTTGCAAAGAGCAATGATATACCGATAAGCAAACAAATTAAAACAGCAACAATCAATATATGTTCCTTAATCACATTATAAAAATCAAGATGGGCTTTTAGAAATATTGTACCTATTTTTTTTTCATTGTGTATAATCGGTTCGAAAATCATTAGATCGTTTTTCTGAAAAGTAAAATAGGGCATTTCTTTTGGCTTTGGAATTGGAGAAAGCTCTTCTTTTGAATCTTTATACAGTGCGAAAGGTCTATTGTTTATATCATAAATTACTGTCATGTGAATTGATTCAATATGTGTTAATAAATTTATAATTTTCTCGGCTTTGTCAGGGGAATTGGAAATTAATGCTTCTTCACATTGACTGCTAATTAACATAGCCTGTACTCTAATATTTTTATAAAAATGATCTTTATTTTTATAAAAATCATAAATTGTTAAGATCACAAGACCAGCCACAATCAAAATAAATGAGGTAAAAAAGGAAACTAAAGTAATTTTGGTTCGGATAGAACTGTTGCTAAAAAAAATCATTTTTTCTCTTGTTTAAGTTTTTTAATTAACAAAAAAAGAATAGATTTACAAATGATTTATATCACATTATTGATTATCTTGCAAAAATTCAATTTTGTATTTTTCCGTCGGTAGCCGGATATGTCCGAATAAGGTACGAATTTTACTGCCAGGTTGTTAAATTTGTCTCTTAAAAAATTTTCATACTAATATCTCTCAATATTCCTCTTGATAACTTGTTTTAGGGAAGTAAATTCTTTAAATTGGTATGTTGTTTGTTGTAATGTCGAAATTTTGAATTTAAAATAGCAAAATCAAAGGAAACCCAAATTGCATTTTTTTAAAACAATTTTCTTTTTTCTAATCCTGATATTTATATCATGTACCACAATCGACGAAAATCAATCCGAAGAGGCCAAACAGGAATTTCCCGATCAGGAAAGTTGGAATTCTCAAACCATCATTTCAAAAAGAGGGATTAAAAAAGCAATTATCCATTCGGGACATTTATGTAAATATAATGATAAAGCCTATATTGAAATGGATCAGGCTGTCAAGATTGATTTTTTTGATGAAGATGGAAATTCATCTTCTCATTTGACTGCACTTAGAGCTGAGATTGTGGATTTTCAAAAAGAAAGTGATTTTACTGCCACCGGAAATGTTATTGTGATCTCCGATAGTGGGGCGAAATTATATACTGAAGAGTTAAATTGGACAAATGATACAGAATTAATAACATCAAATGTGTTTGTGAAATTTGTAACTGAGCAGGATACATTGACCGGAGTTGGATTTCAGTCGGATGCCGCTTTGAATAATTGGATAATTCATAACCCTTCAGGTGTAACAAACAGAGAGGTAGAAAAATAATTGAATACCGGCAAACCTGAAACAAAAACATTACGCTGTAAAAGCCTGGAAAAAAAGTTCGGGAAGAAAAAAGCTGTTAATGGGGTAACAATAGAAGTTGCCAAAGGTGAGGTCGTTGGACTTTTAGGTCCGAATGGTGCCGGAAAAACAACCACTTTTCATATGTTTACCGGCATGATTAAGCCAACTGATGGCGATGTTTATATCAATGATCAAAGGATCACTAAATTACCAATGTATAAACGTGCACAACTTGGAGTTGGATATCTTGCCCAGGAAGCTTCTGTATTTAGGAAACTTACGGTAGAGCAAAACATTATGCTGGTTTTACAAACTTTAAATATTAGCAAAAAGGAGCAAAAAGAACGGCTCGAAATTTTGCTTGATGAATTAAATATAAGGAAAAATCGCAAAAGCCTTGCCTATACTCTTTCTGGTGGTGAAAGACGACGTACTGAAATAACCCGGGCCCTGGTAACAAACCCTGATTTTATTCTTTTAGACGAACCTTTTGTAGGAGTTGATCCAATCGCGGTTGAAGATATTCAAAAAATTGTTGTAAGTTTAAAAAGGAGAAATATTGGAGTTTTGATCACAGACCATAATGTACATGAAACACTTTCAATAACTGATCGCGCTTATTTAATGTTTGAAGGGAAAATATTAAAATCCGGGACAGCTGAATTTTTAGCTAACGATGAAGAAGCAAAAAGACTATATTTAGGTGATAGTTTTAAACTGGACAGATAATGCAAATAAGTCAATCACAATTACAAAAACTTTCACAGGAACTCAGGTTAACACCTCAGCAAATCCTGCAATCTACAATCCTTCAATTAACAACTCTTGCTCTTGAATCTCGGATTAACGAAGAGTTGGAACAAAATCCGGTACTTGAAGAAACAGACCAAGAACAAAATAATGAGCGGGAGAAAGAGAAAACCGAAGATGAAAAAGAAAAAGAAGAATTGGACTGGGAGTCAATTTTACCATCAAACGATGATTATAAACCAAAGATTGAATTTGACAGAAGTAAAGAGACGATCCAATATATTCAGCCTGCTCCGACCGGCCTGACAGAGTATCTTCAGGATCAACTCAGGTTAATGAACCTGGATGAAATTGAGGTGCAGATCGCAAATCAAATAATATGGAATGTTGATGACAAAGGATATTTTACTCTTCCTTTGGACAATATTGCATCTTTATTAAATACCTCGCTGGAAACAGCAGAAAAAGTATTGAAAACTCTACAGGGATTCGAGCCTACCGGAATATTTGCCAGGAATCTTCAGGAATGTCTATTGCTTCAATTATATGAGTTAGGTAATTCTGATGATGCAATTTTGGTTATTAAAGATTATTTTGAAGATTTTGCCAATCGCCGTTTCTCAAAAATTATGAAAGCCCTAAACTGGGAAAAAGAACGGATTCTGGAAGTTCAGAATCAGATTGTTAAATTAAATCCCAAACCAGGAGCCGGGGTTTCTACTTCCGAATCCCAATATATTACTCCCGATTTAATTGTAAATAAAATTGATGGTGAATTTGTCATTGAAATTAATGACACCAGGGTTCCGGATTTGAGAATAAACTCAAACTATCTGGCTATGCTATCAAAAGGCAACAAATTAAATGCTGATACAAAAACATATTTAAAGAAAAAAGTAGATCTGGCCAAATGGTTTATTCAGTCTATTCACCAGAGAAGGTTAACAATGACCCGTGTTATGAAAGCCATAATCGAGCGTCAAATTGATTTTTTTAATGATAATCAAGCGCCTTTGAAGCCCATGATATTAAAAGATATTGCAGAAGATGTTAAAATGGATATTTCTACTATCAGCCGTGTTACCAATGGAAAATATGTTCAACTGTCTTTTGGAGTTTACGAACTGAAATATTTCTTTAATGAGGGAATGCTTGACGCTTCCGGGGAAGAAGTATCAACCCGTATTATCAAAGAAAAATTACGGGAAATTGTAGATTCTGAAAAAAAGGGAAAACCCTATAGTGATGAAAAATTATCTAAATTACTAAAGGAGGCCGGGTATCCGGTAGCCCGTAGAACTGTGGCAAAATACAGGGAACAATTAAAAATTCCAGTTGCAAGATTGCGCAGGGATTTAGTCTGACTTGATAGTTATATGCGGAACAAAACACTTATTACAAAGTTTATTATTCTAAAGATAAGAAAAAACTGAAGGAGGTTTTTTATGGCAGTAAAAAAGGTGAATATCGGAGGAAACGAGTTTGAAGTATCAACCAATTCCTATTGGATAGCTATTCTTGCGATTATTGTAATCGTTATCCTTTTCACAAGTACTACCTCATTTTATAAAATTGAGGCTAATGAAAAAGGTGTAGTTACCAGATTTGGTAAATTTTTAAAGATTACTGATAACGGACTACACTGGAAAATACCGTGGAATATTGACAAAGTATATAAAGTCAAAGTCGATTACAGGTATAAAGAAGAATTTGGATTCAGAACCCTGAGGGCCGGAGTAAAAAGTCGTTATTCAGAAAAACAATTTTCCCATGAATCCTGGATGTTGACAGGAGATTTAAATATTTCTGATGTTCGCTGGATCGTACAGTATAATATTAAGGATCCAAAAAATTTACTATTCAATGTGAGAGATATTGAAGGAACGATCAGGAATGTATCTGAATCTGCAATGAGAACTGCTGTGGGAGATCGGTCATTTCATGAAGTTCTTCAGTCTGACAGACGCCGGATTGCGATTCTTACCCGGGATCTGATGCAGGGTATACTTGATAAGTATAATATTGGAATTGCTATTCAAACAGTAGAATTAAAAGATGTGCGCCCACCGGTACCGGTTCGGGATTCTTTTAACGAAGTCAACAGGGCCAAACAGGAGCAGGAAACAGCAATTAATCAGGCTAACCAACTTTATAATAAAGAAATTTTTCGTGCCGAAGGTGAAAGCCAGAAAATTGAGCAGGAAGCTTTGGGATATGCGATTAACCGAACTAATCGTGCTAAAGGTGATGCAAAATTATTTACTTCAGTATTTGAGCAATATATCAAAGCTAAAGACATTACTAAGAAGAGATTATATCTTGAGACTATGGAAGTTGTAATGGGAAATGTCAAAAACAAATATCTGATTGACAAAGATTTAAAAGGTGTTTTACCACTATTAAATCTTCAATCAAAGGAGGTGGGAAAATGAAAAGTGCAAAAGTATTTTTCCTGATATTATTAGTAATTGTTATTTTTGTTGGTTCCGGCTCAATATATATTCTTAAAGAAACCGAACAAGCAGTTCGAACCCGGTTTGGGCCAATTAAAGGTGTTTATAAAAATGCCGGAATTCATTTTAAAGTTCCATTTATTGACAAAGTTGAAAAATATGAAAAAAGGCTCCTGGAGTGGGATGGCGAACCGCAGGAAGTTCCTACATCGGATAACAAATTTATCCATATTGATAGTTTTGCACGCTGGAGAATTTCTAATCCACAGAGATTTTATAAATCTACCAAAAATGAAGATCGCGCTCATACTTTTTTAGATGATATTATTGAAAGTACGGCCAGAGATGAAATAGCATCTTATTCATTACCTGAAATTATTCGAACTTCAGAGAGAGACATGGCAATATTAAAAATTGAAGCAGAGCAGAATAATGTCGGAGCCCCGGGTGAAGCAGAGATTGTTAAAGGTGGTGCCAGAGAAATAATTACACAAAATGTATTAAGACGGGTTACTGAAAAATTATTAGAGCAAAACCTGGGAATTGAGGTCGTTGATTTTCGATTTAAACGAATTGATTATAATCGGGACGTACAGGAAAAAGTTTTTCAGAGAATGATCTCAGAACAAAAAAGAATTGCTGAGAAATATCGTGCTATTGGTGAAGGTCAAAAACAATATATCTATGGTAAAGTAGAGCAGAAAAAGAAAGAAATATTATCAGGTGCTTATTTAAAATCTCAGACTATTAGAGGTGAAGCAGATGCCAAGGCTATTGAAATTTATGCTAATGCTTATAATAAATCTGCAGAATCAAGAGATTTTTACAATTTTCTAAGAACTTTGGATGCTTATAAAAATTCCTTTGACTCTACCACAAGCATGATACTTTCTACAGATAACGAATTTTTAAAATTTCTGGAATCTTCAAAGAATTAACAGCATTAAGGATAAGGGAAAAATGGATAAAAATATTCATCTGCCTAAAATTTATGCCACTACAGTAATAGGCGTAAAACATAAAGGCAAAGTTGCGATGGGAAGTGACGGACAGGTTACCTTTGGCAACAATATAATGAAGCACAAAACCCGCAAAGTAAGAAAATTGTATCACGGTAAAATCATGGTTGGTTTTGCCGGAGCCTCGGCAGATGCGTTTACACTTTTTGAGAAATTTGAAGGAAAACTGGAACAATATAAAGGAAATATCCATCGATCAGCTGTAGAATTAGCTAAATTATGGCGTACTGATAAATATCTCAGGCGGTTGGAGGCATTACTGACAGTAATGGACAAGGAAACATTGCTGATTATTTCAGGAACCGGAGATGTTATAGAACCGGATGACGATATTGTGGCAATTGGATCGGGTGGTTCTTATGCTATTTCTGCTGCTCGTGCTCTGGTCAAACATAGCGATTTGGAAGCCAAAGAAATTGTCGAAGAATCTCTGAGAATTGCTTCGGAAATCTGTATATATACTAACAATAATTTTACGGTAATTGAATTATGAAAGATAAAGAATTAACACCACGGGAAATAGTTAAAGAACTTGACGCCTATATCATCGGGCAGGAAAAAGCAAAAAAAGCAGTAGCAATTGCACTTAGAAACAGGTGGCGACGCCAACATGTGGAGGGTGATATTAAAAATGATATTTTACCAAATAATATTATTTTAATAGGACCTACCGGAGTTGGAAAAACTGAAATAGCCCGCCGTTTATCAAAACTCGCCAGAGCGCCTTTTATCAAAGTCGAAGCTTCAAAGTTTACCGAAGTTGGCTATGTTGGCCGTGATGTGGAATCAATTATTCGCGATTTAACAAATATTGCTATTAATATGGTCAAATCTGAACGAATATTAGAGGTAAATGCTCAGGCAAAAATAATGGCTAATGAGCGAGTGTTAGACATTTTGTTGCCTCCAAAATCGAAAAGCAAAGAAGTAATTACTTCTGAAACAGATGAGCAATTTTTTCGAACCAGAGAAAAATTCAAAAAAATGCTCGAGAATGGCACCATGGAGGACAGGGTTTTGGAAATTACTGTCAAAAAGAGCTCAACTCCAATGATGCAAATATTTGGCCCCGCCGGAATGGAAGAGATGGGACTTAATATTAATGAAATGTTGGGTAACGCTTTTCCAAAAAAGAAAAAAGTTCAAAAAGCTACTGTGGCTGAAGCCCGGGAAATTTTTACTAAAGAAGAGGCTCAAAAATTAATTGATATGGATGTAATCACCAAGGAAGCAATCAAAAGGGTAGAACAGACCGGGATTGTTTTTTTAGATGAAATTGATAAAATAGCTCATTCCAGTGATAAAGGCCACGGGCCGGATGTGTCAAGAGAAGGAGTGCAGAGAGACATTCTTCCAATAGTTGAGGGTAGTGATGTTCAAACCAAGTTTGGTGTTGTAAAAACAGACCATATACTTTTTGTGGCTGCCGGAGCTTTTCATATTTCCAAACCATCGGATTTAATCCCCGAATTACAGGGCAGATTTCCAATTAGGGAAGAGTTGACGAGTTTAGGTAAAACAGAATTTGTAAAAATTCTAAAAACTCCGCGAAATGCACTATTAAAACAATATACCGCTATGGTAAAAACCGAAGGTGTAAACTTAAAATTTCGCAAAGATGCAATTGAAGAGATTGCTTATATTGCAGAAGAGGTTAATGAAAAAATGGAAAATATTGGGGCGCGTAGATTACATACAATATTGAGCACCATTCTTGAAGATTTTCTATTTAATCTACCAGATGCAAAGAGCAAGGAAATAATTATAACAAAAAAAATTGTTCAGGAAAAATTATCAAGTGTTATTAAAGACCGTGATTTGAGTCGATATATTTTATAAATGTTATTAAAGAAAAGGAGAAGATATGAGTAGAAATTTTATTCATATTACAGATTTTACTACAGAGGAAATCAAATCAACCCTGGATTTAGCTATAGAAATAAAAAAGAAAGTAAAATCCGGAACTGAATATCTTCCTTTAAAAAATAAAACCATGGCTATGATTTTTGCAAAACCATCTGCCAGAACAAGAGTCTCTTTTGAAACCGGAATGACTCAACTTGGTGGACATGCAATTTTCCTGGGTCCTAAGGATATTGGAATAGGTAAAAGGGAAGCTGTAAAAGATATCGCCCGTGTTATTGCCAGGTACGATGATATTATTATGGCTCGGCTTTTTGATCATAAACATATGCTGGAACTTGCGGAATATTCCACTGTGCCGGTTATTAACGGCCTGACCGACCTGAATCATCCCTGTCAGATTATGGCTGATATTTTAACAGTACTGGAACACAGGAAACATCTTGATAATTTGAAGGTTGCCTTTATTGGTGATGGAAACAATGTAGCCAATTCCTGGATTAACCTGGCTGCTCGTTTGCCAATGCATTTTGTTTTAGCAGCTCCGGGTGGTTATGACCCTGATCCGACAATTTTAAAAAATGCCAGAGAGGCTGGTCTGAGTAAAGTGGAAATTGTAAATGATCCGATTGTTGCTGTGAAAGATGCTGATGTAATATATACCGATGTTTGGACAAGTATGGGACAGGAAGAGGAAAAAGCAAAACGCCTGAAAGCATTTATGCCGTTCCAGGTAAATTCAGAATTAATTAAGCATGCTAAAGACGATGTTTATATTATGCATTGCCTTCCTGCACATCGCAATGAAGAAATTACTGATGAGGTGCTTGAAAGTAAGAATTCAATTGTTTTTGATGAGGCTGAAAACAGAATGCATGCTCAAAAAGCAATCATAATGAAACTGATGGAAGAATAAATATATTTAAAAGTAAATAATAAATATTGATAAAAAAACGCTCCGAACATGGAGCGTTTTTAAATTATTTAGTTATGAAATTATACGTGAGACTGTTCTACTATTTGTCTGCACAAGGAAATATCTTCTTTATATGCTGCAAGTTGGATAGCGTCCCACAATTCCCTTTGTTTAGAACTGGCGATAATAGCTATGCTTCCAAATCCAAGTATAATTCCCACGATGAAACAAAACACTGTTAAAAACATTGTATCTCCCTACCCTTTATAATAAAAAAAACAATTGTGGAATTTGCAAAAACCATACCTATTTTTAAATAACTACGTAATTACAAATGAGTTGCGCAGGATTATTAATCTTTCCCGTTAGTAAATAAATTGTTAAAAAATTCATTTTTTATGTTTCCAGAGAATTAAATCACGATATGGGGGGAAAATTTTTCCGGCAATATTTGTTTTTAAGGCTAAGTTAAATGACAGGACTCTTGAGTTTTGTTTCGAATCTAATATAAAGAAATAGAATTTGTTTATAAAACCAATTGATTTTTTATAGGCCAGGATCACTGGTTTTATAATTCCAAAGATCTGGGAATGATTTTTATATTAACGCAGTATTTTATTTTCATCAAAATGATTTTTGGGCCTTTTTTACAATAATTCCGGTTGTATGAGCAATAAAGATAGGTTTTTCAGCATTAACAAGTGTGTTTTAGCTTACATTTCACTCTTTGATATTGCAATTATACTTGAGTAAAATTAAATTACCTTACTGGATAATTAATTAAATTATAAAATTTTTAAGGTCTAAATATTTTTAAATTCAGGATAAAGAAAGATAATTTACAGAATAAAGGGATGCTATGCTTATTTTTAGTATTCTTCATTCTTGAATTTTTTTCCGGGTGTGCAGCCCAGGGTCCTCCAAAAGGCGGTCCTATTGACAAAACCGGGCCAAGATTAGTTTCTACCAGCCTTGAGAATAATTCAACTAATTTTTCCAACGAGGCAGATATTATTTTTGTTTTTGATGAATTGATAATACCACAAACAGCCAAAAGATCATTCACAATCACTCCTGTACCCCAAAATGAACCTGAAATAAAGATAAAAAAAGCCAAGATAATTATCCACTTTATAGATTCTTTGTCTGCAAACACAACTTATACTATCAATTTTGGCCGGAATATTCAGGATTACAGGAAAAATGTTACAGGGCGAGAAATTAAATTGGCCTTTTCCACCGGAGATTCTATAGACCTTGGTGTGATTAGTGGTAACGTTTTTCAAATACCTAAAAAGCATAAAACCTATGTCTGGTGCTGGAAAAAAGCAGATGTCTTTCCGGATACATTATTAGAAACAAAACCCGATTATGTCGCCTCTGTTAATGATGATGGCAGTTATAGAATTGAAAATCTTTCGCAAGGTGAATACCGGTTAATTGCAATAAGTTCAGATAAACAATTAGTATCCGGATTGTTGGGTGAAGAATTGCTTGGATTACCTGAAACAGCACAGGTTAAAATTGAACAGAGAAAAGAATATGAATCCGGGATTGATTTTTATCTGGATAAAATTGAGCATAAGCAGTTTAATTTTCAAAATGGAATTGTCAGTGAATTCGGGATTGTTGAGTTGGTATTCAATCATCAACTTGGAACGAAAAATACAGATTCTTGCTGCACAATAATACCGGAAGAATTGGCCGGAAAAATTTTATCTTCCTGGGTAATTCAGAATCAGTCAAAACAACTTTATGTTTTGATCGATGGATTAAGCGAAAAAGACAGTTTTAGAGTTGCCATGAATGGAATTGAAGATGAAAATGGACAGATATTGGATGGGACAATACTATCCAATTGGTTAGAGTGGCAACTTGTGCCAGATACACTACAGCCGAAGTTTGAGGGTTTCTCTTCTTCCCATCAATCAAAAAAATATTTTCCTGACACAAAAATATTCATGAATTGCTCTGAACCTGTTTTTTCAGATAGTTTGGAAAAAAGTATAAATTTGTCCGATTCAGACAGCCTTAGCCTGGATTTTAATATTGAATGGCTGGATGGTAATACATTGCAGATTATTCCCAGGGAGAAATTTGAGTCGGCTAAGACCTATTTTATTAACATTAAAAGTTATTTGTGGAAAGATGCTGCTGGTAACCGGTTTGCAGATTCTCTCTTATATCATAAATTTACGGTTGTTGATCGGGAAAAATATGGCAGTGTCAGTGGGCAGATTTTGGCAGATGAAAGCATTGATTTGAGCAAAATTATTATCCAATGTACTCTGGATAGCAGATTACAATTTTCAAAGCAATCCAGGGTAGATTTAGATGGTAGTTTCTTGCTTGATGAATTATTACCAGGTGAATATCTCTTCAACCTGTGGATTGACAGAAATAATAATAATAAATTTGACCGGGGATTTGTTAGCCCCTTTACTCCGGCTGAAAAGCATCAAACCTTTCAAAAGAAAATAACTGTGCGCTCAAGATGGGAAACTGCCGGTGTGGAGTTTTCATTATGAAGATTGAATTCTGGAAAATAGAAGCCGCCGGGAATGATTTTGTGTTGCTTGATATGAGGGATATGGAAGCAATTCCCGATATACCTAAGGTAGTAAAAAAAATATGTATGAGGCGTTTTGGAATTGGAGCAGATGGAGTAATTTTTATTTTTTCATCTAAAGAATATGATTTTGAAATGCAGTATTATAATTCCGACGGATCCGGCCCTGCAATGTGTGGAAATGGCGGCAGAGCAGCTTTGTTTTATGTAAATGAAAAGAATACACAGAATGAGAAGATTACAAACTTTTTGGCTGCTGACGGAGGTCACAAAGTATATCTAAAAAACCAAAAAATAGGTTTGTCAATAAAAAAGCCGGAGCTAATAAAAAAAATATCAGAACCTGAGAGTTGGCTCATTGATACAGGTGTGCCGCATTTGGTTATTCCATGTAATAATGTTAAGTTAATTAATCTTAAAAAAAAATCTGAACCTTTGAGAAAAAAATATAATGCTAATGTGAATTTTATTAGCAAACATAGAGAAGACAGGTGGAACATTCGCACATTTGAAAGAGGTGTAGAAGATGAGACCATGGCTTGTGGTACCGGAGCAACAGCCGCGGCATTTTTTATTAATCAGCATCTTAAACAAAAAAAACCGTTAACTCTGATTGCCAGGGGTGGAGAACTTTTGGTTGAAGAAAAACAAGCCGTTCATTGGTTATTCGGACCAGTTAATAAAGTATTTGAAGGCACTGTAATTATATAAATAAACACTATTTCCAAAAAGAGGAGTGTGAACAATGTATGCAGTAATTTTAGCAGGTGGAATTGGGAAACGGTTTTGGCCAAGGAGCAGGCGAGATCGGCCAAAGCAGATACTTGATCTTTTATCTGAACAATCTATGTTAGAGATTACATATAATCGTTTATTAAAAATTACAGATAAAAAGAAAATTTATGTAGTTACCGGAAAAAAACTATTTAATTCAATCTCAGGTGTGATAAGGGAAATTCCGAAGAAAAATTTTATTTTAGAACCATCCCGAAAAGATACAGCAGCTAGTATTGGCCTGGTGGCTGGTATTATTGAGAGTAAAGATCCTGATGCGATGATGGGAGTTTTCCCGGCTGACCATTTGATTGAAAATGAAGAGGATTTTTTAAAAGATATAAAACTTGCCTGTTCAGTAGCCAGCGACCATGTTTCTTTAGTAACGTTTGGAACCACTCCAACCAGACCGTCGACTAACTTTGGTTATATTCAGATTGACACTTCCAAGCCAATGAAAAACAACAATGTGTTTAAGGTGAAAACTTTTGCTGAAAAACCAAACTTAAGTACTGCCAAACGATTTCTTGAAACAAAAGAATTTTTGTGGAATAGCGGAATGTTTATCTGGAAAACAACAAATATTATTAACGCTATTAAATATAATCTGCCTGAATTATATGATAGTATCGGAATTATTGTTAAAGCCTTTGGTTCAGTCCGCTACAATTCAATATTAAAAAAGCAATGGTCAATTTTGCGTAAAATTTCTATTGATTATGGTATATTGGAAAAATCAAAAAATGTATATGTTGTAAAAAGTAATTTTAAATGGCAGGATCTTGGCTCATGGAATACAATTTTTAACCTGAAAACGAAAGACAAAGATGGAAATGTTTTAGAAGGTAATGTAGAAACAATAGATACAGAGGGTTGTTTTGTTCATTCAAAGAAACATCTTATTGCTACTGTCGGAGTAAAAGATCTGATCATTATTCAGTCTAAGGGTGCAACAATGATTGTGCATAAAGATGAATCAGAACGGGTTAAGGAATTGGTGGACCTGTTAGATTATAAAAAACGATCTGATTATCTATAAAGTGGTGAAGAAATTTGGATAAAAGTCGAAGATTTGTATGAAACCCATAGGATGATTTTGTCCTATTTCCATGAAAAAACAGAGTAGAAGCGGTGTTTAAAAAATATTCAAAAATAAAACTAAAGCAGTTTAAAGTAGAACTTGAAGATTTACTGGAACGCCTTGGGTATTCTGTTATTTATGGGCGTGGAGATTTCAAAGAAGGCTCTTGCTTAATTGAAAACGAGAAAAAAATAGTAGTTAACCAGTTTACTCCATTGGACTTGCAAGTATCGTTTCTTATTAATGTAATTGAAAAGCTGGATTTAAGTAGTATATATATTTTACCGGCTTTAAGGAGGGCAATCTTGGAATACCAAAGATAAACCTTTAATATTTGAAAGTATGTCCTATACCCGTTAGGATTTTTTCAATATTTCTAATGTTATTTTCAAAAGCATTAGCAATTCTTATTTCTAATTCCGAAATATTGTCTATCTTCCATTCCTTTGTTTTTGACAGGGGTTCAATAATATCCATTAAATAATTTTTTTGAAGTTCGTCGTCATCAGAAATCATAATATGATATAGATCGCGAACATGCTTTAGGAAATAATAGTCATTATAAATTTGATCAAAAAGATGTTCAAACTCAGGTAGCCGACGACTTAACAGGGCAAATAATTTTATTGAAACCGAGTCTCTGATAATCAGATGGGCTTTTAAAATAAAGAGAAAATTTTCCAAATCACGTAATCCACCAGGAGATTCCTTGATATCCAAAACTTTTACCGTTTTATGATAATTATATCTGGAGGATATTTCATTAAGAAGTGACATGATGAATTCATTTCTTTTATCATAAATAAAAGGAGTAATCAGTTGTTCAACATATTCATTTTCAAAATGGGCACTGCCGACTATCATTCTGGCGCCAAGTAATTGTGATTTGTCAATAAACGTCTCTTCATCAGGATTATTAAAAAAGTCTATTAATTCTTTAAAAGTTGTTACATAATTACCAAAACGGTCTGCAAAACGATAGTGGGGCATTATGGATCGCCTGGTAATATTAATATTCATTTTAACTATTATTTGGTTGGCAAAATCTATAATATGCTTGTCTTCTGAATTTAATAATATTATAAGGTCATAATCGTCATCAAAGGCCTGGCTTCTGGCATGTCCTCCTGCAGCAAATATTGCCAGCATATCCTTGGTGACCAGTTCCTGACCGATTTTTTTTGAGACCTCCTGCTTACATAGTTCGAAAAGGACCTGAATATAATTATCAGAAAAAATTGTAAATTCACGGTTTATAATACCGAAGTAAGTACCGTTAATTGTATTAATACCAAGTCTGATAAATTCAAAATCATAGTACCTGCCAAGTTTTTCAAGTTTTTCTTCAATAGAGTCAAAATTGTCAATATTATGATATAGGCCTTCTGATAATTGTCTGAATTTTTTGGGATTATCAAAAGAAATTATATAGTCAGGATAAGAATTGAAAACCCGGTGTAAAAATCGTTTAAAATAATAACTGCTTTTGTTCTGTAATTGACAAATTGCCAGCATTTTGACCCTGGTTTTATTAACTTCTTCATTTACAATAGGTATATCCAGGATGCCAATTAGTTTTTCCAGTTGTTTTTCTGATAACAAGGATAAGAAGTTGTACATTTTTTGGGGATAATATATTAAAACTTTACTAAGACGCCCAATATCGTCAAGAGTTTGGTTGATACCGGCAATAAAAGCATTCAGAAATTCATTTATTAGAGAGGCTTCTTGAAAATGGCTTTTATGCTTCCTAATAATTGTCATCAGAGTAATAATTGTATAAGGTGTGCTTTTACCCCATTTCATGTATTTGCTGATTATTTTTTTTCTGGTATTATCGGGAAGGGCATGTAGGTCCTCTAAAAAGCGATTTAGCAATTTTTCATCAGGATTATCCAAAGATACAAGGAAATCATCCCAAAATCTGGTTCCACTGAAAAAACGCATGTTATTTATAAAATCTCTGGCAACATTACCCTTATATTCGATATTGGTTTCAATTGTCGGTTTTAAATGGGTTATAGGGTAAAATACAGTAATTTCTCCCAGATGGTGAGTTATATTTTTCACAATTTTTTTAGCGCCGGACTGGGCCATTTTTAGATGATCCTGATAGTGAATTAATAATTGAGTCGTTGCTTTTGCGTAATGATTATCTTCATATCCCATAGTATAAGCTACAGGCTCAAGGGTTCGGGAAAAGTCGATACTGTCTAAATGAATTTCCTCTTCCTGAACAACAAATAATTGATATAAAAGTTTAAAAGTTTCAAAAAATGTCAAAGATTTATAAAGACGGTTATAATATTCAATATTTTCCGGAGTATCACATTTCATTAATATTTTTAAAGTATCGATACTGGTGACTTGTTTAATACCTTTCCAGGTTTTTAATGCAAAAACAATTGCTTTAATCATTCGTAAAGCATCGTTTTTCGGATGCAAAGTATTTTCAGGTGGTACTCTCATGATAAGGTCATGGATTTCTCCAATTAAACCACGTAAATACCCTTCATGATATTTGTTATCTTTACCTTTATGACTATAATATCTGGATAAAATTTCATTATTAAATTGGGTAAACAGTTCGTTTGTTCCAAATATTGGTACTGCATTTAGCATTTCATTAATTAATACAAAATCACGAATTTTATCATCAAGTAAATTATGATATTCCTGGATAGAAGCAGAATAACCAATTCCACCAACATGTTCAGAAATATGATAATGCAGGGTGCTGGCGTTTTTTAACATCTGTGTATTTAGTGAAGAAAATGCTGAAGTTAATATTTTCCTGTTTTCAGGTCCCCTGTCAATAATTCCGATATCAATATCATCCTGGTCAACCCGGGTTCCTACACTGCATAGCATAAAGTCGGGTCTGTTATCTTTTGGCAAAAAAATATTTAAAAGGATTTCCATATATGCACCGGAAAGCAACCTGAAATCATTCCCGGTTCTGCTAATAAAAGAGCTAAAAGCATTGTATTTGTCTATCACAGAAGTGAAAAGATCTAATTTTAATACATCAATAGCCTTAAAGTTCATTACAAGAAATTGTAATGAATAATAGCATCCTAAAATATCTAATGAAGTATCCCGATCTTTAATATATTTTGTAATAAACCGCATGGTTTTTTCAGGTTTTCTGGAAAATCTGAGTAAACGTACCTGCTCCATGAGACCTTTTTCATCAATTAAAGATACAAGGGCATCAAAGTTTTTTTCAATGTTATAGATGTATTTTAGGTGATGGTTACCAAGTTCGGAGCTTCTACCAATTAAATCAATTGTAGAATAATCAATATTATGTTTCATTGAGAGCCTGTTTAATTTTCAGGATGCTCTTTTAACCATTTTTCGGCCATTTCTTTGCCGGTATGATAGGCTTTGATATTTATTCCTTCAGTGCCTTTTGGAACCCTGGCTTTGATGGCATGTTTGATAGCGTCGCCTGAAACCAGGTTGGATATTGTTGTTATTATTCCCAGGGAAATAATATTTGCTACCATAAATTTGCCCAGTCGTTCTGTTGCATATTGGATTATTGGTAAACTAATAATTTTGAAATTTTCTTTAGGAAGTTTTTTTACCATTTGCGAATCAATAAGTAAGATACCGCCAGGCTTCAAATCTTTAACGTATTTATCACAAGCTTCCTGAGTTAATGCAAGCAAAATATCTAAATCTTCTGCTTTAGGATAATTAATATCCTCGTCAGAAATAATTACTTCTGATCGGCTTGCACCTCCTCGTGCTTCAGGGCCATAAGACTGGCTTTGGGTAGCGTTTAATCCATCATATATAGCTGCGGCTTCTGCAAGTATTTTTCCAATAAGTATTAAACCCTGACCACCTGATCCACTTAACCTGATTTCATATCTATATGACATTTTTTACCCCTTTATTTTAATTTGGCTCTTTTTTTTACCTCGTTATAATGCTCAAAATAATCCGGAACGTCGCGGTCAATAAATACACCGGTAATATACTTATCTTTAAGTTCTTCCGGCTTCATTTTTCTTGCTCTTTCAATAGGTACTGAGTTTTCCTTTTGATCTTTTAGCATTTCATGTCCTACTTTCCCGGTAGATTTGTTTCTTCTTCCATAAGCAGTTGGACAGGGAGACAACACCTCAACCACACAAAAACCTTTTTTACGGAAAGCCATTTCAATGTATTTATCAGTTTTAGCAAAATGATAGGCAGTGCTTCTGGCTACAAAAGAAGCTCCGGCTGCCTCAGCCAGACGGCTAATATCAAAGGGTGAATCGGGATTTCCAAATTGGCTGGTAGAGGCAAATTTTCCTGTTGGTGTAGTAGGAGAACATTGTCCACCTGTCATTCCATAAATATTGTTATTAAAAATAATTAAATTTATATCCATGTTTCTACGTGCTGCATGGATAAAATGGTTGCCTCCAATCGCAGTTGCATCACCATCACCACTAACTACAATTGTATGCATTTTTGGCTTCGAAATTTTTATACCTGTAGCAAATGATAGAGCTCTACCATGAGTTGTATGTAAAGTATTAAAGTCAACATAGCCGGGAGTTCTGCTTGAGCACCCTATACCGGAAATAAGAGCTATCTCGTTTTTATCCCAGCCTAATTTATCAACTGTGCGTAAAATAGATTTGAGCACAATTCCATGTCCACAGCCATCGCACCAGATATGTGGCATTTTATCTTTTCTTAAATAGTTTAAGTAGTCCATTTTATTTCCTGTTTATTAAGATATTGTAAATGTCTAACGGAGTAATTGGCTCGCCATTAATTTTATTATATTTTATAATTGGTATTGCTCTCCTGGTTGCCCATTCGATTTCATGGGCTAACTGTCCAAAATTCATCTCAGGAACAATGATTCTTTTGATGTTTTGGCAGAGTTTCACGATTTGCTTCTCCGGAAATGGCCAGATAGTGTTTAGTTTCAAAAGTCCAACTTTGTGCCCTTCCTGACGTGCTTTTAGCATAGATTGTTTTGCTGATCGTGCAACAGCTCCATAAGCAATAATTAATGTATCCATATCATCACAGAAATATTCAGAAACATCAATGATTTTATCATGATTTTTCTCGATTTTATTATACAAACGAGTCAATTGCTCTTCAATTTTTTTTGAATCGTTCGTTGGAAATCCGGTTTCATCATGTACCAGACCGGTTACATGATACCTGTAACCTTCACCAAAATTTGCCATTGCCGGTATATATGTTTCAGTATTCTCATAAGGTAGATAATTTTCCGGGTCGCTTTGGGGTTTTAGACGATTAATAATATCTATATCCGAGTGATGTGGGATTGTTATTTTTTCGGTTAAATGGCCAATTATCTCATCAGATAAAACAATTACCGGTGTTCTATATTCTTCTGAAAGATTAAATGCCCGAATAGTCATGAAATAACACTCTTCTACTGAGGAAGGACAAAGTACAATAGCAGGATGATCACCATGAGTACCCCAGCGCGATTGCATTACATCTCCCTGGGCAGGTTTAGTCGGTAATCCTGTGCTTGGACCTCCTCGCTGAACATTGATTATTACTACCGGAATCTCGGCAATTGCAGCAAAGCCGATATTTTCCTGTTTCAAAGAAAATCCCGGACCACTTGTCGCTGTAAGGGACTTTACTCCAACAAGCGAAGAGCCTATAACAGCACCCATAGCTCCAATTTCATCTTCCATTTGTATAAAATTCCCGTCAAGTGCCGGTAGTTTTAGCGACATTGTTTCTGCAATTTCTGAGGATGGAGTAATAGGGTATCCTGCAAAAAAACGGCATCCCGCGGCAATTGCACCTTCTGCACAGGCTACATTGCCCTGCATCATTTTTATTTTCGGGTTTGGTTGACTCACGCTGTCTCCAATTTCTTTTTTTCCTTTAGAGGTGTTATTGTAATTACAAAATCAGGGCATAGGTTTTCACAAATTTTACAGCCCGTACATGCTTCCGGTGCAATAATTTTCGGGTAAAATTTGCCCATCTCATAAACTTTTTGAGGACAAAATTTAACACATATTTCACAGCTTTTGCACCATTCCAGGTTCATTGCAATATCTGCTTTTTTTTCCATTTGAGCATCCTGTTTTTTTGGATTTGAGAAAATATTTTAAAAGTTTTCTGAATTTTGGAATCTAAATAATAATATTAATTCGTTTTTTATTGAAAAGTATTTGGTGTTGCAATTTTATAAAAATTTCCTACTCTTATATTTTATAAAATTATTAATTTTTAAAAATGAAATTTGAACTGTCATCGTATTGTCAAGAATATATTTACAAAATTAAAAGGTCAATTTCCATGCCAAGTCTATATTCCGTTTAAAGTTATTTTAAGGGGATTTGTATCAATTTCTATGTTGCTTCCGACGGGTAAAGTAAATCTCTGTGAAATATGACCATAAGCAAAATTAGTAATTATTGGAAAATTATATTGGCTTACAAAATCATTTAATAAATCCTGTAATGTAAATGATTTGTTTTTATTCTGCGGGAAACAATTTAAGAAATTTCCTAAAATCAATCCGGAAATCTCTTCAAATACATTGTGTAACTTTAATATTTGAAACAGTTTGTCGATTTTGTAAGTTGGCTCGCCAACATCTTCGAGGATTAGTATCGCTCCTTTTAATGATGGCATGTAAGAGGTGTTTAATAAGGGTGTTATTAGTGATAAACACCCGCCGATAAGTTTGCCTTTGGCTTTACCTTGTTTATAAACCTGCATTGGTTGGTCTTGTGGATTTTCCAGGGTGATTGGGAAATTATCATGATCTATTGTTTTCCAAAACCAATATTCGGAAAATTTGGAAATGCCTTTTCCCATTTCAGAGGCAACCATTGGGCCTGAATAAGTGATCCAGCCACATTTTTTTAATAATGCCATCTGCAAAGCAGTAAAGTCAGAATACCCCACTAATATTTTTGGTTTGGTTTGTTTAAGCTTGTCATAGGGGATTTGGTCTAAAATCCTTAACAATCCATATCCACCTCTGACACAGATAAGTGCATCAATCTCAGGATCAAGAATAAACTTTATTAAGTTGTTGAGCCTGATTTTATCAGGTCCGGCTAAATAAAACTTTCCTTTCGTAAGATAAGGTGCTTTTTTAATGATATAGCCTTTGGATTGTAAATATTTTATTCCCTCTTTTGTTGTTTGCCTGGGGGCGGAACTTGAGGGGGCAATAATACCAATAGTTGCTCCGGGCTTGATAGATTCAGGTAAAATAATATTTTCCACATTTATCCTTTTTTTTATCTACCAATAAACTTGCAATATTTTTTTAGAATAGTAAAGATATTTTTAATTTTTTTGTTGTCTATTGCTAAATTCTGACAACTTACGGAGTGTTTGTGAATATAGTGAAGATTTGTAGAATTTGCTTAATTCACTCTAAATAGATAAAATCAATTAATGAGTAAATGATAAAAATATAATATCACAAAATAAATGATTAGTATAGGATAAGTGTTAACAAAGCACTTTTTACCAGAATTTCAAAATTGAGGCCAGTTGTTTATGTCTAATATAATTTTGATAATTATTGTGCAATGGGTATAATCTGTGTCAGTTTGTCTTTTAATTCACTAAAAATGAGCGGGATAGTAAAAACATCGGTAAATAAATCGGTATTAATATTAGTAATATCTGGGGTTTTACATGTTGCAATAAGTATAAGTTTTGGATATTTATTTTTTAGATTGTGTATAATTGTGAGATTATTACTGTCTTTTAATACATTATAATTTATGATTATCCCTTTTATGGTTGGTTTATTCTGCTGGTTATTGGAAAAGTAATCTTTACTTTTTGTCAAATCTTGTAAATAGGCTGCCTTATATCCGATTTTTCGAAGCATAATTTTTGCAATTTCACGATTGGATTCATTTTTATCAATATAAAGTAAGCAGTTATCGGCTGTTTTTTCTGCTGGTATTGGTAATGAGCTTTCTGTATCTGTAGTTGCGGTTTTTGGTAAATAGAGAAAAAATGTTGTACCGATACCCAAGTCCGATTCAACAGTAATTTTCCCGCCATGTTTACTAATTATTTGGAACGCAGTTGCTAATCCCAGCCCGTTTCCGGTTTTTTTTGTAGTGAAATATGGATCGAAAATCTTTTTCAGGTTTTCTTTGGAAATCCCAATTCCCTGATCCTGAATCTGAATTTTTACATAATTCCCCTTTTTAAGGGAGAAGATATTATTTTCTGAAAGAAAGACATTTTTTGCTTTAACCTGTACCACTCCACCTTGGGGCATTGCATGTCCGGCATTAATAATCAGGTTACTTAAAACCTGACTAATTTGTCCTTCATCGGCCAAAATATTCCACAGGTCATCTTCAATAGAAAATTCGGCTTTAATTGGTTTTCCACTAGTTGCAAGATCGACAGATTCATAAATCAGATTTTTGGCTGAGATAGATTTTTTGATAGGTGCGTTACCTTTTGAAAAAGACATTAGTTGTTTGGTCAGATCTCTGGCACGATTTGCTGCAGTTTCAATTCTGTCGAGTTTTTTCAGGTTTTTTTCGTCAAGGGAAGTGAGTTTCATTTTTAAAATTGTTACGTTTCCCAGGATAATTGCTAGGATGTTATTGAAATCATGCGACACTCCGCTTGCCAGTAATCCTACGGATTCAAGTTTGTCGGCTTTTATCATATCTGCTTCCATTTGCTTTAGCCGCGTAATATCTCGGATAACTGCCAACCATCCGATGAATTCTGAATCTTTATTGTAATTGTTTGTAATGGTGGAATTTATTAATCGCTTTTCATTATCGGGGCGTTGGATTTCAATTTCAAAATTGATCTCTTTTTTTGTACTTAATTTATTTAACTGAACATTTAGATTTATTTGGTTAGAATCATCAAAAAATTCATTCAAATTATGATTAATAAGTTTGTTATCTTTAGTTTGGAAAATATTAATTGCGGCCGGATTTGCAAAGGAGATATTTTTGTTAAGGTCAAATACAATAACGCCTTCACCTACAGATTCTACCAGATTTCTATAGCGCTCTTCGCTTTCTCTCAGTTTTTTTGCTGCCTCTTTTCTGGCAGTAATATCTCGCTCAGTGGTTGCTACAGCATAAGGTGCTCCATTATCATCGTTAAGCACAGTGTGTGTAAGCCAAATATCCAGGATTGTACCATCTTTACTTTTTCTTCTTGTTTCAAATACTTCTTCGGCTTCTTTTTGTTTACATTTTTGTAGAAAATCAAAATAATTAGATTTTTTATTATCTTCAGTAATATCAAAAATAGTTTTGTTATATGCTTCATTTTCTGACCAACCATACATTGTAGTAGCACCACGATCCCAGGCAATAATATTTCCATCAAAATTCTGAATGATTACTGCATCATTAGTATCTTGTAATAGAGCGGAATAATGGCTTAATTTATTTTTTAATTTATTATATTCGGCTTCAATAAAGGCATACTTTTCGAGTTTCCTTTTGAGAAGCCTGTTTTCGCGCTCTGTTTTTTTTAATGTCTTTTGATCTATTTCCACTATTTCAGTCTCACTCTTTACTTATTTATATTAAAGAAAAAAAAAGGACAAATGCAAATTCAGAATAGAAAAAGTTATGCTTTTGTTTCAATTTTTTGCCTGATATTATAAATGAATCTTTTGTACTGCTCATCTTTATTTGTACGGGATTCTACCCATTTACAGGCATGAACAACAGTAGAATGGTCTCTTCCGCCAAAATATAGTCCAATATTTTTTAAAGAAAGATTTGTCAATTCTCTGGCAAAATACATAGCAGTCATTCTGGCTTCGGCAATTTCCTTTTTTCGGCTTTTACCAACCATCAGATCCAGATTAATGTCATAAACTTTTCCCACCTGTTTTTGAATGTCTTCGATGGAAATGGAAAGTGTTGGTTTTCCGGTACCAATTTCCCTGAGAATTTTTTGAGTCAAAGAAATATCAATATCTACCTGTAAAAGAGAAGAATAAGCCAGCAAACGAATCATAGCGCCTTCAAGTTCACGAATATTAGAGCGTATATTTGTAGCAAGGTATTCCAATACTTTGTAAGGTATATCAAGATTGTCATGTTCGGCTTTTTTCTGCAAAATAGCAATCCTGGTTTCGAGATCTGGTGGTTGGATATCAACAGTGAGTCCGGCCTGAAATCGTGATAACATACGATCCTGTAATCCCTGTAATTTCATTGGAGGTCTGTCAGTTGTCAATACTATTTGGCTATGATGTTGATACAGATCATTGAAAATATGAAAAAATTGTTCCTGAGTTGATTCTTTGCCTTGGAAAAACTGAATATCATCCATTAATAACATATCCACACTGCGATAATATTTGGAAAAATCAGTGCTTTTGTTTTTTTGAATTGCTGCTATAAAGTCAAGAGTAAAGGTATCACTGGAAACATAGGCAATACGCTTTGTTTTGCCTAAAGTCATGGCTTCGTTGCCGATTGCCTGAAGCAGATGGGTTTTTCCTAGACCGGTACTACCGTAAATAACCAATGGACTAAAAGAGGTTTGACCCGGAGAATTGGCAACAGCCACAGCAGCAGCTTTTGCAAACTGGTTGTTTCTGCCTTCAATAAAATTATCAAAAGTATAGTTAATATTGATTTTTGTTCCACGTTCAAGAAATCCTGAGCCGGTCAACGAATCTTCAGTTTTTGGTTTTTCTCTTATCCGGGGCGTGATTGTTTGATTTAATGCAGTATGAGATGGATCAGATTTTATTTCTTCAGGGATATCAGAAAGCATTACCGAATAGTTAATGGTCATTCCATCTCCGGTAGCAGATTTGATGGCTTGTCCCATTAATTCTTTATAATGACTTTCAATCCAATCATAAAAGAATTTATTTGGAACTTGTAAAAAAAGGTCATCTTTTGTCATAGAGGCTGCTTTGATTGGCTGAAACCAGGTTTCGTATGTGTGGTTTGGAATTTTGTCTTTCACATACTCAAGACATTCAGCCCAAACAGCCTGATAATCAGTGGAATTCATCTGATTTTCTTCTATTGTATTTTTCAACTTGTCAACACTCCTGTAAAAAAAATAAATTTCTTATATTAAAATTTTCTCCTCGTGATAAGAAGGGAAAATAGTTTTTGTTATTTGCCAAGGCTGTCGCCGCTAATTATTTGAAAAAACAATGATTAATTAATAATAGTTAATGTAAAATCAAGCAAAAAATTCAATTACAAATGTTTACATTTTCAATTTGTACTATTTTTGGGAGTAACTTTTTAATGGACTTGTTAACAACTTATCAACATGCCGGATTATACCCTGTATTAACTTATAAGGTTTAATTTAAAAGGCAAGAAAAATGTTTAAAAATTTGAAAAAAAACTAGGATTTCTTAATGGTTGATTTTACGACAAGTTAATATTTATTTGAAAAAACAAGGGCTAAAATTTAACCTGTTTTTTGCCATGGATTTTATTGAATAAGGTAAAAAAATTAATATTTAAAAATCATTAGTGTTTTTCTTGATGGAATCGTAAAAAGGTTCGAAACTGTCTTTCGGTCGGAAGCGGACATAGTCTGAGGCAGTGTAACAATGAAAAATCTCGCCGATAATTGTAGAAGAATCTTTCAGTCAAAAACCTGATTGTAAACATTCGAATTTCATTCAGAATGACAGCAAATTTACTTTTTACGGAATTGTCTTTCCTGAATTTTCAATTTT
>JAOZSR010000040.1:21587-30944 GCA_029939575.1 Fidelibacterota bacterium | reverse complement strand
TAACTTTTGACAGTAAAATGACAATGGTTATTGGTGGAAATCTTGTAAAAATTTCCGGATGGTATGATAACGAATATGGTTATACATGTCGTGTCGTTGATCTTGTAAAGAAAGTTGTTGATTTAATGTAAATTAAACATTTTATTTTTGAGAGGCGCATCTAATTATTAGTCGCCTCTCTTTTTTTTGTATTATTAAATATATTAGAATTGTGGTGGAAAAGTGAAAACAGTTAATTTTATTTTTGGTATTCATAATCATCAACCGGTTGGTAACTTTGACTTTGTCATTGAAGACGCTTTTCAAAAAAGTTATCTGCCATTTATTGAAGTTGTAGAAGACTTTCCTTCGATCGCGATAAGTTTCCATTTTAGTGGATGTTTATTGGAATGGCTGGAAGAACATCATCCGGATTATCTTGACAGAATAGCAAAACTTGTAAAGCGTGGAAATGTAGAAATAATATCTGGTGGATTTTATGAACCGGTACTAGCCATGATTGACGATCGTGATAAAATCGGGCAAATCCGCATGATGAATGATTATATCAAAAAACGATTTAACTATGATACTGAATGTTTGTGGTTAACCGAAAGAGTTTGGGAGCCGGGCCTGGCAAAACCAATTGCAGAGGCAGGAATAAAATATATCACAGTAGATGATTATCATTTTATGAGTACCGGCATTCCGGAAAGGGAATTAAACGGTCACTTTATAACCGAAGAACAGGGCAAAACGCTCTCAATTTTTCCGATAAACCAAAAATTACGTTATGCAATTCCATTTAAAGATCCTAAAGAAACTCTGGCTTATCTGGAAAAATATGCCAATGAAAACGGTGATAATGGAATTGTTATGGCTGACGATGGAGAAAAATTTGGAGTTTGGCCGGGAACCCACGAAACTGTTTTTAAAAACAATTGGTTGCGGGATTTTTTCGAGATGCTTAGTGAAAATAGCAGTTGGATTAAAACCAGCACTTTTTCTGATTATTATAAAAACCATGCTGCAAAAGGAAGGGTTTATTTACCAACGGCCTCTTATTTTGAAATGAGTGAGTGGACATTACCCTGGGAATCAGGAGAAGAATTCCACGATATTATCCATGATTTTGAGGAAAAAGGGGTTTTTGACAAGATGAAGCCATTTTTCAAGGGTGGTATGTGGCGGAATTTTCTGGCAAAATATGATGAATCAAACTGGATGCAGAAAAAAGGTCTTTATCTGGCAGAAAAATTTAGGGCTATCGATCCTGGCAAGCTTAGCAAGCCAGACCAAAAAATATATAAGGAGGCCTTGAAAAACCTTTGGCGCGGTACCTGTAATTGTGCATATTGGCATGGTGTTTTTGGCGGGTTATATTTACCACATCTTCGTCATGCGATTTATGATGCGCAATTAAAATGCGAAAAATCTCTGGCAAAACTTAATAAATACAAAGCTTTTAATGTAGATATTACTGATTTTAATGCTGATGGCCAGGACGAAATCCTGATTACTACGCCGGAATTTCATTTAGCGTTTTTGCCTCATATGGGTGCAATAATGGAGGAATTTTCTCTACTTGATAAAAGTTTTAATGTGTTGAATACCTTGCGACGATATAAAGAATCGTACCATCGTAAAGTATTTGAAGCTGATGACAACAAGCAGACAGAGGGCAGTATCCATGACCTGGTTTTATGTAAAGAAGAAGGCCTGGATAAATATCTTAAATATGATAAATATCCCAGGAAATCATTGGTTGATCACATAATTAAACCGACTGTCACTCTTGAACAGTTCCGCAATAATGAATATTATGAGGATAGTGATTTTATTCAGGGAAAATATAGCTATAAAATAAACAAAAAATCTAAAAAAATTATCATGTCCAGAGATGGCTGGGTTAACTGGCAGCCTTTTTATATTCAAAAGGAAGTACAAATATTAAAAGGCGTTATCAAAGTAAATTACTTATTGAAAAACAAGGGCGATGCGCCGAACCGGTTTATGTTTGGCCCGGAATTTAATTTTGCTTTACTTGGTGGCAACACTCCGGATCGATATTATTTAGCAAAGGATCGAAAGCTGAAAGAAAGTTTCCTTGCCTCTATCGGAAAGGAAACGGATTTGCAATCTCTGACAGTTGTTAATGAATATGATGGCTTTAAAATATCTATTGTTCGTGAAGATTTCGGAGAGTTTTGGAGATTTCCCGTGGAAACAGTCTCTCTGTCTGAGGCTGGATTTGAAAGAGTTTACCAAAGTTCAGTAGTTATTCCCTGGTATCAAATAAATCTGAATCCGGAAGAAGAAGTAAAAATTAATTTATTATTACAAACAACCATAAAATAAATTAGACAGCATGTTCGCCTTTTAACAGGAGAACAAACAAATGTAAAAGGAGAGTTGAATATGAAAGTTGTTTTTATTTCTGCGGAAGTATATCCTTTTTCAAAAGTTGGAGGTTTGGGCGATGTGTTGGGTGGTTTGCCTGATTCTTTGGCAAATCACGGTGTTGACGTAAAAATTATTACACCTTTGTACGCTTCAATAGATAAAACAAGCTTTGATCTAAAACAAATTAAAACCGGATTTGATGTAAAAATGGCAGAAAAGAGTTTCACTGCCAATATTTATAAAAGCGTTTCAAAAACAATACACCCTAATCACGATGTCTATTTTATTGATAACCAGGAATATTTTCGATATTTTCAGGTTTATACCGATAATCACGGCAACCCATATAATAATAACCCTTTACGATTTTTGTTCTTCCAAAAGGCAGCCTTGCAGTTTATCATTAATGAAAAGTGGAATCCGGATATTATTCATTGTCATGACAATCATACAGCCGTCGTACCATTATATACAAAAACAACATTCAGCGAATTAGCCAAATCGAAAACAATTCTAACACTTCATAATATTGCATACCAGGGCATGACCGAAATGAAAAACAAAGAATATTTCGATCTTCCTGATGAAAATTTTTATCCCATGTCAAATTTGGAGTGGTATGGTCAGATTAATCCATTGAAATCTGGAATTTTACTTGCAGATGAACTGACAACAGTTAGCCTGACCCATGCCCGTGAAATATCTGGTGATAATGAACTTGGCGCGGGCATGAAGCACATTATAAATGAGCGAAAAAAGCCTGTTCGGGGAATAGTAAACGGTGTTGATTATTCCGTTTGGAATCCCGAAACTGACACTTTTATCTATCAAAATTATTCTATCAAAACATTGCACAAAAAAAAGCAAAACAAAAAGATGCTGCTCAAAGAATCCGGATTTGCCGCAAATTTAGAAGAAAAGCCTGTTGTTGGTATGGTTTCACGTCTTGTAGAACAAAAGGGAATTGATCTGATTCTTGATGGCATTGAGAAAATGTTGAGTCTGGATTTGGTTTTCATACTTCTTGGTAGCGGTGAAACAAGATATCACAGCGCATTTAAAAAGATTAAGCGGCGTTTTCCCGACAAATTTTTTGTTGATTTTGAATATAATAATGCATTATCCCACAAAATTCTTGCCGGTTGTGACATATTCCTGATGCCGTCTCGCTTTGAACCTTGCGGAATAACCCAGATGTATAGTTTGAAATATGGAACAGCACCATTAGTCAGGAAAACGGGCGGACTTGCTGACACGGTAATTAATTGGGATAAAGAACAGGGAAACGGATTTGTTTTTAATGATTATACTGCTGATTCAATGCTTGAGGTGTTGGCTCGGGGTCTTCAAATCTACCGTGATAAAAATCATTGGAACAAATTGGTCAAAAACGGCATGAAACAGGATTTCTCCTGGGATAGGTCTGCAAAACAATATATTCAACTTTATGAAAATATGTTGAAATAATTCTTTGGCTCTGCTGGCTGATTGTTTTTATTTTTAACAACTCTCTCGTCTTATTTTTTAGTTATCAAATATTGAAACTGAAGCATCGTCTTAACCTTATCAACAACAATAAAATTGTGTGATTCAAAAAGATTGCAAATTTCTCTATCAGAATAGGGGTATAGTTTATGACCCAGAAGAAATCTCAGAAAGGTTAATGGATTTTTGGGGGAAATTGTAAATATTACAGATTTTTTCCGGGCTAAAACCCGATTTATATCATTTAGCAGGTTGTTGATATCCTGAATATATTCCGAAAGACCGACGCAGGAAATCAGATCAAAATAATTATCGGCAAAAGGAAGCGCACAGGCATCGGCCTGAATAAATAAAAGATCCGGATTTTCCTGCCTGGTTCGAAAAACCATATCAAAGCAATTATCAATAGAAATTATTTGTTCCGATCGTGGTAATAAGCTCAAACTGTTTCCCCGCCCAACGCCAAGATCAAGTATTGCGGAATGATTAGATATATCAAGTTCAGAAATTAATTTTTTTAAACCTTTTCGCTCGTTGGTTAAGAAAAAATATGAGAGAGGGTTTTTTCGGGCAATTTGATAAAATCCGGACTTCAAAGCCCATATTTTTTGAGACAATGTTTTGTGTGATTTTTTTAAATTGTTATTAATTACTATTACCCCCTATGTTTGTTTGGTTAATGTACAAAAATTTGATGAGAAAAAAGAAATTATTTTATTGTTAAAGCGCTGTGGTGTGATGATTTTTTATTCGTCGCAAGATGTAGAGTGTTTTTAGAACTCACCCCCGGACCCCCTCTTCAGTCAATTGCCTGATTTTAAACTTAAAAAGCGAGGGGGAATGTCGCAAGACTGTGGGTTTTGAAACCTTGATTTAAGTTCATAATGAGAATCCTAAATTGTTAATAGGAAAAACAATTTATAGCCCTTCAATTTCTGGTTTTTCGAAATGGCAATCGTCAATTCTTTTCACAGCTACTATTCCATGGATTGAATTGGTCAAAAATGCCGACTGAAATTTACTAATATCTTTATGATAAATTTCCGCCTCTTTTATTTGATAATTATGAAAATTTCCTCGCGAAAGCAATTCCCCCCGAATGATTCCCGGGAGCAAAGGTAATTTTGAAGAAGGTGTGAAAATTTGATTATCCTTAACAAAAAAGATATTAGCAAAAGAACTTTCCAAAACCCGATCTTTACAATCAAGATATAAACAGTCGTCAAATCCATGTTTTTGAGCAATATGGTTGAAATGCAGATTGTGAAAATAAGACAGGGTTTTATGTCGATAAACCAATTGATCAGCTCTTTTGCCATTAGCAATTGTTATGTTTCTGGGCTTACGGTTTATTATGAAAGGTTTACAGGATATCAGCATACTACTTTTATTAAAATTTTCATCAAAAACTATAATTTTGATCCTGCTCCCGGTCAGATCATTACGGTCCATTAATTCAGATAATATGACAGGGAAGTTTATAGTATGCCATTTGATCTCAAAAACCTTACATGAATTGAAGAGTCGTTTCAGGTGTTTATCCAGATTAAAGAACTGTTTGTTTTCATATTTTAGAGTTGTAAAAACACCTTTTCCAAACTCAAATCCTCCAACAAAAGGAGAGATTGTTATATCTTTTTCCTCAAGAAAACTTCCATTATAATAGCTAATCATTTTTAATACTCTCTCTTATGTTTTTTAATTTGTGCTCGGTTTCTTCATATTCCTGCCCGGGATCAGAGTCTATCGTAATCGCTCCTCCGGAATTTAAAAAAATTGTGTTGTTATTGATTACAGCTGTACGAATGACAATATTAGAGGTCAGAAAATCACGATTCATCAGGAAAACAGTTCCCGTATAAATATTCCTGCTAAATGTTTCAAGTTCTTCAATGATTTCCATGCATCGGATTTTGGGACAACCTGTAATGGACCCACCGGGAAAGCAGGCTCTGATCAAATCAGGATAACTCACATTTTCCCTCATTTTACCTTCTATAATCCCGACAAGATGAAAAACATTTTTATAGGCTTCAATTTTCTTCCGCTTTATTACCTTAATTGAGCCATATTCGCAAACTTTTCCCAAGTCATTTCTCAATAAATCAATGATCATATATAGCTCTGCCTGATCTTTTTGCGAGATTAAAAGATGCGATTTGTTTTCTCTGTCCTGTTCAGGGGTTACACCTCGGTTGATCGTGCCTTTGATCGGCCTTGTTTCTACTTTTCGATTCTGACATTTCAAAAATAATTCCGGGGAATTGCTAATAATTTTCAACGTTTCAAAATTCAAATAAGCCGAAAACGGAGCGGTGTTTTTTTGAAATAATTTTTTAAACAAGGCAAAGGAATTACCAAAGAAATCACCTTTGATTTGCTGAGTAAGATTAACCTCATAAACATCACCTTCACGAATATATTCCTGGATTTTTTCAATCTTGCGGCAATACTCTTCTGCACTACACTCGGGCTCAAGATTTTTAACGGAAAACCCGGTTGAAACCGGCAGATTGATTTGCC
Organism: Fidelibacterota bacterium; assembly: GCA_029939575.1. GTDB lineage: Bacteria > Fidelibacterota > UBA2242 > UBA2242 > JAOZSR01 > JAOZSR01. The sequence goes on along the minus strand of JAOZSR010000040.1, from coordinate 24,554 downwards.
CGTCAACACTACTTTTATAATTATATTTGACATTTATAGACCACTGTTTTTTTTTCGAAAGATCAAAAACATAATATTGATTAAATAAAACCGCTGTTAAAACAGGTATCTGGTAATTATTTATAGTCTTTTTTTCAATTTTTTCGATCTGATGCAATCCTTCGTAACTCAAATATCCCAACAAGCCACAAAACCGGGCCGGAAACGGAAAATCTGCAAATCGACAATTTGCCCAGATCTGGTTAAAAGTTACCCAAAAACCGAGATCTGATTCGACTATCCCTTTTTCATCAGTTGTCTGCCATCGATTGTTCTCAAAGGAAAAGATTGTGTGAGGATTCCGGCCAATAACCGCAAGTTTGCCGATACCCGAATCCCCTTTTCCGATCAACAAAGAGGTGTACATTTCATCTGCAAATTGCGAACAAAATTTAAGCGGCTCCTCATAAGCAATTTGTTCAGATATAATATTTATTATTTTAGGTATTTTCATGTTCAATCATCAACTATTTACAGGTATCCCAGAAAATTCTTTATCATTTTGTCTCCAGAATCTGTGAGAAAGGATTCCGGATGAAACTGCACTCCAAAAACAGGGAAATTATTATGTTCAAAGGCCATAATGATTCCATTCTCCGCACTGGAAGTAATTGTAAAATCTCCGGAATTTAATTTAATAACCAGCGAATGATACCTGGCGACCATGATCGGCGACGGCACATTCTGAAAAATTCCCCGTCCTGAATGTTTGATTAATGATGTTTTCCCGTGTACCGGAACATCTGAGCGAATAGTTTTTCCTCCGAAAAATTCATTAATACATTGAAAACCAAGGCACACTCCGAAAATTGGTTTACGGGAATAATAATATTTGATAATCTCCATTGAAAGACCGGAATCTTTTGGTTTTTTTGGGCCGGGAGAAATAACAAACCCATCATATTTTTCAGGAATTATTTTATCAACTGTTGATTCATCGTTTCTGACAAGATCAATTTTACCATCAAAATTTGCCCCAATCAACTGCTTCAGATTATAAGTAAATGAATCATAATTATCTATTATTAATAACTTCTTGATTTCTGCTCCAGTTTAAAAAACACACCGCAATTTACACCTGATATTTGAAAAATATTAGAGAATTTAATCTTAAAAGGATAATGGATATGTATCGGTAACGCCGTGTGTAATGCATAAAATTTTTCATTTATCAAAAACGCTCAAAATATTTCACGAAAGATGTCTTTGGAAAAATAATCTATTATTTCAATACACATTCTAAAAATTATTTTTCAAATTTTCAATTAAATCCTTTTGCAATTTTAGAGATTTTATCTCATTATAAAAGTTCTATACCCTGGTAAAAAAATCTATATTTTATAATTCTATCAGCTATTCATTAAACCAGTATGGTATTAGCAGCCCTTAAAAAGCTATTTTAACTGGTGAGATCTTGAGATCCCAATACCCTGATGACGTTTTAAATAACTCCGTCTTTGACTCACCGTCTATTCCTATTGTTAATATATTAAACATCCAGTCTTTATTTGTAGTATAGACTATTTTCTCTGTCCCGGGAATTAGCCAAATATGATATATATTACTATCACCATAATATACGTGTCTCATTTTTTTGGTTTGAAGATTATAAAATGAAATTAGTTTCGATTTATGTCCAAAATATATCATTGATCCATCTGGGGTAAATTTTGGTTCTGCTATGTAATCGAGTCCGTTAACTGCAATAGAATCAATGCTGAAAAGAATTTGATGTTGATTACCGATTTTATCATACTGTAATAAAAAATCGGCCTCGTTAAATCTTGAATATATAATGTTTTCACCAGATGGAGACACATCATATGAAAATATCCCGTTTTCACTATCTGGTGTTACCTGAAGAATATCAGAGCCATCATCATTTATAGAATAAATATTTTTATCTTTGATAAAATAGATTCTGTCATCTATTGAATATTTCAAATTACTAGCAAAACCATCGACTATCTTTATGCAATCTTTGCTGATAATATTCATAACAGCAATTGAACCCGTATTTGTTTCTTTATTTCTGATGGAAAAAGCAAGTTTAGAATGATCATAAGAAATATCGAGATGCTGAGAGACTTCGTTAATATTGGAATAAAGTAATTTCTTTATCTTCAATCTGAAATCATAAAAATATATTGCTGATGAATCTTCTGATGAAATTGAATAAATTAACTTCTTTCCATCTTTACTCCATTTAAAATCATGTATACTAATTTCCCCAACTAGTATAGTAGATTTATTATTACCTTTTTCATCCATTATCTCCAATTTTGTTTCTGATATTTCAGGATCAAAATACATGAAAGCTATTCCTGTAGAGTATTCATTTGTGCTTGGCGAAAAAAAGCCATTATCACAATTCAAGTTTAGGATAAAAATAATTGATAGGGTGTAGAAATAATATTTTTTCATGATGTATATCTCATTAATTAAGGATTGCGACCAAATACTTATACTTCACCTTTTCTTAAATCACATGTTAATATAGCCATAATTCTCTTAATTGTTTTCTATATAAGTAATTTTTATGAAATTTAGATGAAAAAAAAGTGGTTATCAACATAAAACTAAATTCAATGTCTTTAAATATATATCACAATTTTAGAGAAATCAAATTATTCAAAATTGTTAATTGATTTATTTCAAAAAAAGCATCTTTCGTGCTTCTTTAAAATCACTGTTTTTTTCAGAATCAAAGTTTCATTTTTCAAAACCATTTGGAGGTAAAAGATCAGGAGAATTGAATCAAATGGATCCTGAAATCAAATCTTTGCTTGATCAATTAAAAAACGGAGAAATTGAAGAAAATGAATTTCTTGCTCAAATAGAACAAACCAAACCTGATTTGGGGAATTTTCTGGTGATTTTTTTACAATTTCTTGACATTAAAGAATGCAGAATCACAAGAAAAGGCAG
>JAOZSR010000040.1:0-21487 GCA_029939575.1 Fidelibacterota bacterium | reverse complement strand
TGATTTTTTTACAATTTCTTGACATTAAAGAATGCAGAATCACAAGAAAAGGCAGTAAACACACCTAAACCACCTTCAATATTAGTTAAAGGTTCCTGCAAATCTCTGCTATCCTGATTTCTGGAAGAATAAAGATCTGCATATTCGCTATTAACTGTATATATTTTTATACGATGTTGTCCAAGATGAGTGATAGATTGCTGACGGATTTGAAATTGTAAATCTGAAATAGGAGGGAAAATACGCTTTTTCATTTTATCACCAAACATTTTTTCAATTTCTTCCGGATTATCTTCCACATTTTCTAATATTACATAAAACCAGGTAGCATTATCATTTTCCCATGTCAGATCAATATTACTTGATTCACTATTTCTCATCCATTCTCTAATTTCTGAAAAATCAGCATTTTCAAAATCGGGTACTTCAATTGTTGTATTTGATAAAACAATATTTGTTGAGGGAACCGGAACTGTTGTTTCTGCATAGATTTCATGCTCTTTATAGTTTATTTGTAAAATGAAATTATCGCCAATTTCGACAGTTAAGTCGTCCCCGGAATAATGATAATATCCACTATCTCCAGCAGAAGATTCTAAGTAATATTCAACATTATTTTTTATTAAAATAACTTCTGCATCATTAATTGGAGGAGCATAATTTGTGTCAACGTCTAATGTTACAGTAGAATTAATCCGAATATCATCTACTTTTTCATTTGCATAGAGATATGCTTGAATAGCAATAGATTCTGTTTCAGATATGGTTAGATTATTGTCTTCACAGGATATAAATAAGATTGCTAAACTTATAGATAGAATTAAAATTATTTTTAATTTAAGCATAGTATTGCTCCATTATTTTAAATGTAGTTTGAAAAATATTGATGGTGTAAAACCTAAAAAATTTACATCAGAGACAACAATTGGAGTAACATCCAGATTGTATTCTCTATAAGAAATGTTTTTGTGGTTATAAAGATTGTAAATAGATAATCCAACATCCCAAAAATAATTTTCTGTTTCGAATTGTTTTCCAATACTGATATCCATTCTGTGATAATCAGGTAATCGATAGGAGTTTTTATCACCGACATGAAAATAACTAAACTCCGAACCATCGAGCATTGTCAAAAAATATTGGCTTTCTGGAATAGTTGTAGGGCTTCCTGTAGTATAAACCCAGGTTGTGGAAAATGTCCAATCTTTCCATTTATAAGTTCCAACAGATTTGAATTCATGAGTTCTATCTTGTGATGCAGGGTATGCTTCACCATTATTAAAACCCTGAAAAGTATAATCCACATTAGCTAAAGTATAACTTAACCATCCTGTAAATTTGCCGAATTTTTTTTGTGCCAAAAATTCAACACCTCGTGCAACACCATCACCAAAAAAGAAATAATCATTATAATCTGCACCTTTGTGATATCTTCGACTAAACTCAATCAAATCATTCATGGTTTTATAATAGGCCTGTACTTCAAATAGATATGATTTATTACTATAAGATAATCCTGAAATATAATGATATGAACTTGATGGTTTCAAATCCTCATTTGCTGTCAACCAAAATTTATCACTACCTTGCAGAACATTTTCATTATTTATGCTGTTAATAAATTGATAATATTTACCCCAGGCGCCTTTTAATTTTAAATGTTCAGTTAATTTATAATCAAATGATAATCTTGGAGCGATATATAATTTGTTTGTTTGATCATAATAACTTGATCTTACTCCCCAGGTAATATTCAATAATGGATTCAGTTTCCATTTATCCTGTATATATCCTGCTAATGTGACTGAGTTGGAGTTTACTTTTAATACTTGAATTGTATCCCGTGAAGTGGCCTCATAATCAGTATGAATATCTGAATAAAATATGCCGAAATCTATTAAATGGTTTTGATTGAATTGCCAATGATTGTCAAAGTTCAAACTCCAATCACTTACTCTGTTTATTTCATCTTGAGCAAAACCTCCAATTTTGGTATTTGAACTATCACTTGCCACAGTATTTGCTCCATTAAAACTCAAATCCTGATTAAAACTACTATTAAAATTGGAATTGGAAATCATCAAATTTGTAAATAATCGATTACCCCATTGATGACCCCATTTCAAACTTCCTGCAATATTTCCCCATTCTGTTGTTTTGGCATTAGATAATGATGAAAAAGAGGTGTTCCCGCCTGTTTTAAATCCGCCCTCTCTTTCCATTTCACTTGATTCGTCAAGATTGTCATGTCCGGAATATAAACTGAAAGTCAAAAAATCTCTATCTGTTGGATTGTATGAAAATTTTGAATTTACATCATAATAATAAAAATTTGGTCCTACATCTTCTTGCATCATACCACCACGTCCACCACCACCAGGTTTCATACTTGTACTACTTGACTTACTAATTGCTTCTTCTCCAGTTACATATTTAAACATACTTTCATAAAATGGAGTCTTTATCAAATCAGTGTATGATCTTCGCCCACTGATCAAAAAATTGGCTTTATCATTGAATAATGGTGTTGAATATAAAATATTTGCTGACAATAAATTTGCACCAAAATCAAATCGTTTTTCATCTCCACCTTTTTTGCCTGTTAATTCTACAACACTAGATAATCTTCCACCAAATTTTGCCGGATATCCACCTTTATAAACTTGAACATCTTTAACAGCATCAGAGTTGAATGCACTAAACATTCCGAAAAAATGATCAACATGATACAAAGTCATTCCATCTAATATAGTCATGTTTTGATTTGGAGTTCCTCCTCTGATATATAGTCCGCCTTTTCCATCACCTACATTGCTAATGCCCGGAAGTAATTTTAATGAGTGGAAAATATCTGTTTCTCCTAAACTTGGGAGAAATTTGAGTTCTTTTGTAGAAAGTGTAATTTGACTAACATCACCACTGGTTGCATCCATTATTTCATATTTATTTGCTACTACTTCGACTGAATTCATATTTATTGAAGTGGATTTTAATTTAATTCTTATTAATTGACTCTTTTGAATTTCATTTACAAATATATATTCTTTTGTATGAAAACCGATGTATGAAACTTTCAAAGTACAAATTCCTATTGGAATATTTGGTAATACAAAATATCCCTCTGAATTAGATGCCACTCCAATATTTAATGATGGAATTACTACATTTGCATAAGGGAGAGATTCCCCTGTTCCAACATCAGAAATATATCCTCGAATATCATTTACTTCACCAGCAACTAAAATAAACGGTAATATTATAGTAATTATTAAAAATAATTTATTTTTCATTAAAATTTCCTTAATGTTTTGACTGGAATTGCAGAAATGTGTTTCTATAATTTTATCTGGTTTATCCTGTTATCTTGTTTGATTTTTATTTTTCATAAATTTATTACTAATTTTCCAAATTATTAATTTTGATCTTTTGCAATATCTATTTTTATCCATTTTTCAAAAGTAGTCTGGGCTTGTTGGTTTCCTGGTCTATTACCTTTGGTCATTCCACCTCTGCCACCACCACTACGTCCACCATTTCTACCACCACTGCGTCCACCGGCTCCAGATTTTCCCATTCCACCAGATCTGGCATTATTTTGCAAATTTGGTTTATCAAATTTGCCAAGTTCCAAACCAACACTGATATTATCATTTTCATTTTTTCCTAAAGTTGTAAAAGGAATCTTAATTTCATAAACAAAGCTTTTATCTCTTCGATTTAACTTTAATTCTATATTTTTATCATTGTTATAAACAGGCAGTATTGTTTTTTCTTTTTTATTTGTAAAAAATTCAAATTCTGTCTGATAAAAATTTATATTTGAATTATTTTCATTTTTATTTCTCATCATGTTTCTACGTAATTGTGGTGGAATGCCAACTGGAAATTTAATTCCAGCATGTTTGTTTTTTTTGCCTTTTATATCAAACCAAACTGTCAATCCTTTCATAAAAATATCCCGATTGAATCGCTGATTATTGCTAACTAAACAAACATATAAATTTTGATCATCATTTTGAATTCCATAGCCAATATTTGAATTTTCAATATATTGGAGAGTTCCTGTCCATTCCTCGTAATCACCATCAATTTCAATTGAATTTTTGGTCCATAAACTTTGATATGAAATATTGCTTCCACATGATGAAAGAATGAACAGAATAATTGTTAATGATGTTAATTTTATTAATTTTTTCACTATTACACCTTTTGATAAATATTAAATTTCCATCCTTTGACAATACTATTGGAATAAGGTTAAAAAGTTTTATAAAAAAATAATTATTCTATTTCCATGAAGAGAAGAATTAACTGCTAATTGAGCCCTGTTATATTGAAAAATAAATATTGATAGAATGAAATGGAGATGGTGTATTTAAATATATATCACAGTTTTAGAGGAATCAAATTATTCAAAATTGTTAATTGAGTTATTTCAAATAAAGCATCTTTCGTGCTTCATTAAAATCACTGTTTTTTTCAGATACCGAGAAATAATATACTCCGGCAGAAACTCTATTTCCTTGCTGATTAATTCCATGCCAGGAAATGTCATATATTCCTGCATGTTGATGTTTTCTGGAAAAACATTGGATTTCTTTCCCGAAAACATCAAAGATTTCAATGCTAATTTCAGAGGGATGAGAGATTTCATATTGCAAATGTGTTTTTCCATTAAAAGGATTTGGATAGTTTTGTCCAACTTTGATTTTTTGAAGCAAGGGAAGTTCTTTTTCGTTGATTTCTACGCCGGTTGTGTTTTGCAAAGAAAATTCAGAACCATCATTTAAAAAGTGTAATCTTCCATTAATTATTGCCGGGTGGTTAGAGTCGGGAATCGGTGCCGTTGGATCATTTTTCTGAGGAAATCCATAGTGAGTCATTGTCCGGGAATTGACAAAATACGCATAATGCCCGATGATACAATTACCTTGATTATCAATATCCAAGGTAGAATTTTCACCTAAATAAATAGCTGTAATACCCGGGTTTTCTGCAATTGCATATAATCCACCAACAAAACGATTTTCATAATAATCTGAATTGTCCCAAATTTTATTAATGATCACAGAATTTGGTATCTGGTTATCACCATCTGATAATGTCAAGTTTCCATACCATGCATTGGTCTCGCTGGTTGTGAGACGATTTACTTTCACAGATCCGACGCTCAAAATTCCATCATCATTTCCATTCAAACTAATTTCGTTAAATATTATATCCTGATTTTCATGATTATAGGAGTTCAGTTTTTCTATATTTATTACTGATAAATTGTTCAAATCATACTCAATTCCGTGTACTAACTGATCAAAACGAAGATTTGTATATTTTACCGGTTTTCCGGCAATGGATTCACATGTTGAATTTGCCGTTGGTTTAATAATGGTGACAGATGCTTTGCCATAAACAATTCCATGAAAATTTTCATCTATACAAAGGGCTGTTTTATCATCAACCCCAATTCCGATCAAATCCTCTCCGGTATCGATTTTCCATTTCGCCATCATTGGAACCAACCGTCCTATTCTGCCGCGAGGATGAAAATGCGAATCAGCCAAAATTCCGGGCATTAGGTCAAAAAAGCCATTATCCAGGTGAATATCACTATTTCGACAATTTTCTGCAGCTTGATCAGGATAAGATGAACCAAATTTTGCATCGAAAAACACTTCGCTCAAAACAGCCAGACCGGCCGAAGTCCCACCGATCACACCTCCTTCATTGAAAACTTTTTTGATAGCATCTTCTACCAGTGTATTTTTCCACATGGAAACATAATCCCACTGGTCACCGCCCTCTATGAATATTCCTTTGGCATCTATTAAAGTATAATAGGTTGCTGAATCATTGGCGGCGACTCTGTCTTTGATCCGAAGATATTTAGAATTGACATCTGCGCCAAAAGATTCAAAATAATCATCATACCAACTACTGGCTTCGTCAACATCAATGTTGATGATAATTCCGGAATCTGCCTGTTCCACAAACCACTGAAAAGGTAAATCAGACCAGTCTCCATAATTTTCACCGCCGCCACCAACTAACATTATTGATCCGCGAGCCAAAATTAAAGTGGGAAATAAAAGCATAATTAAAAGTTTGTTCATCTATACACCGGTTAATTTTTGTTTTACAACCCTATAAACAGGGAGAATATCATCGTCAATTAAATTATAAAAAATTTCATGCCGGTACAAACCAAAAAGATTACAAGGCTCCAGCACATAAAAAACTTTTAATGGATATTTATTATCCTTTGGTTTGATAATTAGGCTTCCTTTTTCGAATTCCATCTTTTTGTGCTCGACCTGTTCAGTAATTTGCCTGCCTCCATAGCGATTGTAAACTTTATCAAAATTCTTTTCGATTCGTAATAGTTTCACAGGTTCTACAATATACTCTTCAGGCTGATTTAGGATCTGATATTCGATTTTGTGTCTTTTTAATAATGATTTGAAAATCTCACACTTCTGAGAAGGAATCAGATATTTTTCCGGAACTTTCACATTGTTTTTAATTATTCGTGTCTGCATAAAATTTGCAGTATTTATGGCAACGACCTCTTTATCTTTTAATACCATAATAGAATCAATATCACTCTCTGTTTTGCCCCAAAAATAATTAACAGGTAAATAATCCCGAGATTTTCTTTCCTGTGCAAACAAATTTTCTGTCTCGGAAATAAATATTTCATTATTGATAAAATAATTAAAAATATGTAGGTATGCGTCAATACGCTGACCCAAATCAGCATTAGGATTTTCTGCGTTACGCCTGATTCCAGATTCAATAATGAAGGAAAGCGAACCAAGCAGGGCCATTCCATTTCTGGCATCATCACTTTCCAGGGTGCTGTAGCGGTTTTCGTCTTCGGGAGGCATTCCCCCAACAAAGTAGCGACAATAATTATAGCCGGCATATTGCATCGGTTTTTTTAAATTTTCGACAGTTTTTATACCGAATTTATAGAAACTATCAGAAATCAGCGGACTGTTTCCACAGCCCATCATAATCTGCGGCCACTCTTCCAGCCCTTGTTCGAGAAATGATTGCGAAGTTCGATTGAATTCATGGCAATCAATTGTAATATGAGGTTTGATTTTATGATAAGCCGTGTAAAGAATTTGGGTTTCGATCTGATCTAATAACAAATGATCCCGATTTAAATCAGCGTCATTACTATTACGTCTTTTGTTCTTTTCAGCACCATCGGGATTGACCATTGGCATAAGATAAAGATCAATTTTCCCGTTCATCAAATTAATATTGTCCGATAAATATTTAGTCAACCAAATCAATGCATCTTTACCAGCTGGTTCATTTCCATGCTGTTGTGCAAACAAAAATATTTTAAGAGGATTCTTGGCCAATTTTACCGGTGTAATATTTATCAACCAAATATTTCTGCCTTCAACTGATTTTCCAACAGATTGTAGATTTATATTTTCTTTTTTATCTGCATTTTTCAGTATTTCTGTCATTTTTTCATAATCCACAACGTTGTTTTGTGAAATATGCTTTTTTGGGAATTTCCCCAATTGTTCATTTGTACAGGAAAAAATTCCCAATAATATCAGAATTAATATAGAAAAGTTTGTTCGCATAATATTTTCTCTAATTTTGTAGCCATTGGGTGATTAATTGTTTTTTTCAATTTAATTACATCTATACCGATGTAAAGATATTTTTATAAGTTCTGAAACTAACTACCCTGTACAGTCTCATCATCATTAATTTTCTGTGCGATACCAATTCCGGTAAATCCATAAATCCACGCGAAAATAATTCCAAAATAAAACATATAAGTCCATTGGGCATATTCCAAAGTCGGTACACCTAAAGTTCCTGCCATATAAACACCGGCCATTGACCAGGGAACTATGGGTACAATTACAGTACCGCTGTCTTCTGTAGTGCGGGATAAATTCTTGGCTGCAAGTCCTCGTTCACGATAGGCATTGGAAAAAAGTTCACCGGGAATCAAAATAGATAAAAAGGAAGAGCCGGTGATAAAGGCCATAGTAACACAACTTAGAGATGTAGAAACCACTAAACTTCCGGTGGAATTTATATATTTCAACATTTGGTTCATGATTTTTTTCAACATTCCTGTAACCTGCATTATTCCGGCAAAAGCAAAAGCACAGAAAGCAATTAGTGTCACACCCATCATGCTCATCATTCCACCACGTGTCAATAATTTATCCAATTGTGAAATACCGGTTTCGCTGATATATCCGGTAGCCATTGCAATAGTGGTTTTTTCCAAAGTAATTCCCTGAAAAATCATTCCCAATAATCCTGCTACTAAAGTTGCCAGGATCATTCCGGGAATTGTTGGTAATTTACGAATAGCAAAAAAAAGAATAATCCCGGGTGGTAATAATAAAAAAAGATTAAAATTGAAATTATTGCTCAGGCCTTCCAGCAATTGATTTACTTCACTGGAAATTATTTGGTTATTGCCATATTTCAAACCAATAAAAAAATATATCACAAGTCCAATTGACCATGCCGGTAATGTCGTCCAAAGCATGTGGCGAATATGATCAAAAAGATTGGAGCGGGCTGCAACAGGTGCCAGGTTTGTTGTGTCGGAAAATGGAGAAAGTTTATCACCGAAATATGCTCCGGTAATTATAGCCCCGGCTGCTGGTCCGCCAGGAATATGCAATCCTTCTGCAATTCCCATAAAAGCAATTCCTATTGTTCCCACCGTGCCCCAGGAAGTTCCGGTAAAAAGAGAAACAAAGCTACAAACAATACAGGCTGTAACCAGGAAGAATGATGGTGAAATCACTTTAAGACCATAAAAAATCAACATTGGAATAGTTCCGCTTGCTATCCATGAGCCAACCAGTAATCCAACACAAATAACTATCAGCATAGCCGGCATTGCACGACTGACAGATTCAACAATTCCGGTTTCCAGATCTTTCCATGAATAGTTATGAAATAAGGCAATAATTCCAGCTAAAGTTGCAGAGCATAGCAGAAGTACTTCGGCTTTTAAATGAAATATACCGTAGCCAACTCCCAAAAACAGCCCCATGGCAACTAAAGGAATAATGCTTAGTATTAATCCGGGTTCTTTTTTTTCCTTCATTGTTTCCTGTCACAAAAAATATTTGTCGGTGATAATTTGAGTTATCGCCGACAAATATGAATTTATAATTTAATAAGTTACAGAATATGATCGATTATAAAAATACTTATTGTACAAACATCATCTTGCGGGTTTGAATTCCATTATTTGCTTTCATCTGATAAAAATAAACCCCACTAACTACTTTATTACCGATGTTATTGGCTCCGTCCCATTGAATTTGGTGAGAGCCTGCAGTATATCTTGAGTTAGTCAGCGTTCTTACTAACTGTCCTCTGATATTAAAAATATTAATCTGCACTTTTGCATCTTTTGCTAAATTAAATTGAATTTGTGTTTCGGGATTGAATGGATTTGGATAATTCTGATACAATTCAAAATTCTGTGCAAAAGAAATCTCTTTTTCTTCATTGTCTATTGCAGTAGGAGAAACAAAACCGGTAATTCTGACAATACCTTCACTACCTGTAGAAATCCACATTTCATCGTCATTGATTTCCAGATGAGTTAATGTGTCCTGAAGAAGTGCACCATTAGTTGATTCAACAGTATATTGATTGAAACTTCCATCAGGAAGAATTTCAATAAGCCCTTCTCCATTAGTTGCACACCAGATATGACCGTTTTTATCTGCTTCCAGGTCTAAGATATCAGCCTTTAAAGCATTAAAATTAGTGGAATCCAGTTTGGTTGTACTTCCGTCCGAAGCAATTTTGTAAAGATCATTTGTTGATGCATCAGGAACCCAGGCTACATCGTTTTTGTCCATTGTCATCGCATAGGTGTAAAAGTTAGCCAAATCAGCAATTTCTTTCCATGTTCCATCAGTTTCACGATAAACTACTCCATACCAGGTACATAGCCATAATCTGTCCTGGCTATCTTCTCTCAGGTCGTAGATTTCCGGCCTGCCATTGGATAATGCAATATCAGATGCAGTCCAGAGCGACCAGTTTTCCCCATGATCTTCTGAAAACCAGATACCTTCATCGGTTCTGTTGCTGATATAGATATTACCCTTGGAATCCACCTGTGTTGTTCTTGTGTAATCATCAACAGTAAAGTCTATTGCCTCTGCAGTTCCATCTGCTTTTACTACTGCCGCTCCGTAATGTGTACAGATCCATTTGTTATTCTGGTCATCTACTGCAATATAATAGGCTCTGTCTTCCAGGCTTCCCATTCCCAGATCATCCTGTTCATATACCGTCCAGGTTGACAAATCACCCGATAGCATAGAAACATTAGCAATTCCACTGGCAGGATCTTTTTGACCACCAAACCAGATATTGCCATCATTGTCAAAACTAATACAGTAAACCATGTTCACGGGTAAGTCGCTGTTGTCGCTGGAAAAAGATTCAAAAGTCAAGTCAACTTCTATTGGTTCATCCAAAATTAAATCTTCCATCATAACAATTCCAGCGCTTGAAGTAGAAGCCCATATCACATTGTCCAAAATTTCAAGATGTGTTAAAGTATCCTGGGGAATCCCGCCCTCTGTTGATGTCATTGTATATTGATTGAAACTTCCATCAGGAAGAATTTCAATAAGCCCTTCTCCATTAGTTGCACACCAGATATGACCGTTTTTATCTGCTTCCAGGTCTAAGATATCAGCCTTTAAAGCATTAAAATTAGTGGAATCCAGTTTGGTTGTACTTCCGTCCGAAGCAATTTTGTAAAGATCATTTGTTGATGCATCAGGAACCCAGGCTACATCGTTTTTGTCCATTGTCATCGCATAGGTGTAAAAGTTAGCCAAATCAGCAATTTCTTTCCATGTTCCATCAGTTTCACGATAAACTACTCCATACCAGGTACATAGCCATAATCTGTCCTGGCTATCTTCTCTCAGGTCGTAGATTTCCGGCCTGCCATTGGATAATGCAATATCAGATGCAGTCCAGAGCGACCAGTTTTCCCCATGATCTTCTGAAAACCAGATACCTTCATCGGTTCTGTTGCTGATATAGATATTACCCTTGGAATCCACCTGTGTTGTTCTTGTGTAATCATCAACAGTAAAGTCTATTGCCTCTGCAGTTCCATCTGCTTTTACTACTGCCGCTCCGTAATGTGTACAGATCCATTTGTTATTCTGGTCATCTACTGCAATATAATAGGCTCTGTCTTCCAGGCTTCCCATTCCCAGATCATCCTGTTCATATACCGTCCAGGTTGACAAATCACCCGATAGCATAGAAACATTAGCAATTCCACTGGCAGGATCTTTTTGACCACCAAACCAGATATTGCCATCATTGTCAAAACTAATACAGTAAACCATGTTCACGGGCAGGTCACTGTTGTCACTATTGTAAGTAGTGAATGTTTGTGCTGAAGCACCTACAATCATACTTACAACCATTAATAATAGTACTAATTTTTTCATAAGTTCCTCCTTCTTATGTAAGTTTTTAGTTCTCTAATTCTGAGAACTAGTGTGAATAATTTTCAAAACTATGTAAGCGACAATTCGAATTGTTGCTTACTATAGTTTGATCTAAAATTATTATCAAAATAAAATTCAGTTATTCAATTCACTGTAAAAAAAACTTCAACTATATCAAAAACTATATCCAATACCAAATCTATGGATAGCACTAAAAACATTATGATTGGAAAAGGAATAATCTAAACGAATTCCTTTTAAATTGATTCCGGCCCCGGCATTTAATCCGGCTGTATCATAATTCATCTGGTAAGATGCTCTGAGCCATGCCAAGTTGTTAAAACAATATTCACTTCCAACGATCAGGCGCTCCTCATTATCACTGGGTACGTCAACATCTATAATCATGGTAATGCAATTGTTTGTATTTTCAAATACATCAACAGCAATGCCCATCTGAAAAATCTGTGGCAATCTAAATTCTGATGACAATCTTTCTACTCTTGGATTATCCTCTTCATTCCGATCAGTTTCTTCTGTAATTCTATCGTCTATATCATCGCCATTGAATTTCATATTACCACTAAAATTTCTGACAGCCATTCCAATGCGAAGATTATGAAAATTGGTTTTGTAAATTGAACCAACATCCAAAGCAACCTGAGATGCAGTTTCATTATAAATGGATTCCTGGATGAATTTCCCGGTAATTCCAAAGGAAAATTTATCTGTCATTTGACGGGCGTAACTTAAACCTATAGATAAATCTCCGGAATTAAAATAGTCTCCGGTTCCGTTAGGTTTATAAACGGTTGTTATTTCCTGATCATCCATGGAAAAAACAGTCGCCGAAATTCCAATTGCATTATTATCACCATATTTTATTACAGCACCGCCAAAAGTTAATTTTGTATCCAGGAACCAATCTGTATGGGATATATATATATCAGTTTTTTCTGCTGAAATTGCTCCGGCCGGGTTCCAGACCAAAGCCTCGGCACCATTTGCAATTGATGTAATTCCGCCTCCAAGCGCAGCACCTCGTGGAGTCGCTCCGATTTGCAAAAAATTTGCTCCTGATTGCCCGAGACTGCCATCGGCAAGGAGCATTACGCAAGTGATAGCGATTATTCCGAAAATTTTTATTAATGATTTCATGTCTTGCTCCTTTCTATCTTATAATGGCAAATCTGCCGATTTTTTCACCAACACGGGATTCTACATGAAAGAAGTAGATTCCGGAAACAATCGGTCGCATTTCGCAAGTCAACAGGTTCCACTCATATCGCCCATTAGATCCCTCATGTTTTAGAGTATTAACCAAATCTCCATCCACAGTGTAAACCTTGATTGTACAAGGTGAAGGCAAATTTGTAAAAGCCATATTACGAATTGGTTCGCCATAAATTGTATTGCCAAGACGATTTCTATCCCATTGGGCTGAAATAATATAGGGATTTGGTACTGCTTTTATTTTGTCCATACCTGTTTTATTTTCAGCAACTTTGCTTACAGGTTGCACACCAGTTGCATTGGCTTGATTATCAATATTATCAATATTTGAAAGAATTAAAGATTCTTCTCGGTTACCAGTAATAGATGTTCTGTAGGCGCAAAGATTATAATAGGTTGTAAATCCATTGTAAACATCATCCTGATCTACTACGTGATAGGCGTTTTCATCAAACGGTGAATCTGCATTATATTCAAGAGGAATAGTTTCCAGTTCTTCCCATTCTTTCAAATGCGGATCAGTTGTTTTATAAAGCACATAACCTTCAAGATCATTAAGATTGTTATTTGCCGGGTTTTCATAATTAATATCCAGATCATTGTTCCAAAAAAGATCAATTCTCTGATCACCGGCAGTTGCAGTTAACTCAGGGGTCGGCATAACTTTGATACCAAAATCACCGGTATCCTCATAATTGTCAAAATATCCACGGAGTTGATCAATTACAGTTTCAAGGTCAGCCCGATCATCGCCAACACCAAGCCCAACCCATATTTCCTTAGTTTCACTGGCGGCTATATTAAAAGGACCATTCATGATCCAGCCAACCATTGCCCCACCAATAAGATTCCCTTCACCATTATAGATTTTACTGGTGTTCGGATCGTCGTAATGGGTACCGGAATTTTCACCAAGATGAAAATAATCATCGACAGCAAGTTCGGGATGATCATGGAAATAATTTGTATCAGATGCCATCAAAGCATATCCAAGGGAATCCCAAAGAGAATTATTTACAGCTACTTCATCGATTGTTACATCAACCCAATGAAAGTCTGTAATACCAAGGTCATTTGGAGTCTTAAGAAAGGTAATTCCAACCTGGAACGGATCGGCTTTCATCCATTCATCACTATAATTATCAGAGTCGTAAAATCTCACCATCTGACGATCCAAATCAATATCAATACAGTCATCAGCCCATTCATCGCCGGATGAAAAACCACCGATATCCAGATCAGAGTAGAAATTAAAATAAACATCTGTCCAGTCATCACTACTCTGATTTTCCATCTCAAACCGCATGATCACAAATCGGTCAGCGTCAGGAACACCCCAACTATAGATTGTCTGATAAACACGCATATTCATCAGCATATCATTTTCTTCATTTTTTGCATATCTCCAGTTGGTAGAATCGCTATAAACACAAAAACTTTCCTGTTGACTAAGGATGATTGGGTTGCCTTCATCATCCTGCACGGGCCAACCCCAATCAGGCCAGGTTTGTGGCTTGTCACTCATTGCCACTTCTGCATTTCCGGCATCATATCCACCGACAGCATCAAATTCTTCAAACCTTCCATCGGCAGCGGAAACAACATTCCATTTTCCATTGGCCATTTTTGCACCGATCATCAGACATTGACGGTACATAACCATTTCACCGGAATTAATTGGATATTCAATTGTTTTTTCCAGCTGGCCGCCATAAGGATAAAATTGTCCGATATTAGTTGTAAAAAACCCGAGATTTCCCACATTATGAGTACCAAAAGCCCTGTTTTCCAATCCAGCCAGCGCAATTTGAAAACCCAGAACCAATACAATTAAATTTATTGCTATATATTTTTTCATCTTCACCCCCTAAAACCCAATATTGATTCCGAGATAAATGATTCTCGGTCTTCCATAATTCAAAGGATTGTCATCATATTCTACGGTCCGTCCATTATTGGAATTGTCCGGTTCACCAGTTCTGGCATACACATAATTCACATTTGTATGATCTGTCAGATTATATATTTCAAGATAGGGAGTGATGACAGTATTTTTTACTTCTATTCTGTAATTCAACTTCAGATCAAAATAGTAATTTCCATCAATCCGGCCATTATTCAATTCGTAAGGATCGGTAGCTCCACGCATTTCTTTGGTGTATGGCAAACCGCTTCCCCATTGTCCTAAAAGTGTGGATTTGAATTTGCCAAGCTTGTAGGTCAAACGACCATTTACTGTATGTCTTTGGTCAAAGTTCAAAGGAAAAAATTTCAAAGTTTGGCGGTTTTCCAACTCACTACCAACTCGCTCGAGAGGTCCGGAACTGCTTCCTTCTGCAACAGCATAAGTGTAATTCAATTCACCGGTTAAATACCGACCTTGATTTTTACGAAATTGAATTTCAAAACCATTGTTATAGGCAAAATCTTCATTGATATGTAATGAAAAAGTCTCCCAATAATTGGGCTGGTCCAGAGCAAAATATGTTCTGGCTCCCAGAAGATTTGTAATCTGTTTACTGTAAACTGTAATATCAAAAATATAATCTTCGAATAATTGCTGACTGACACCAAACTCATAAGCAATAGTTTTTTCCGGTTTCAGGTCTGGATTCCCAAATCTGCCATTACCGGATTTTAAATTCATTAAAACATTGTCACGATAATCAGAATTTCCATCATTGTTCACATCGTAAAGTTTATCACTTTCACGATTTACCAGAGATTTATATATATACTGATAATCAGGTCGTTGAAAATAATGTCCATATCCAAAATGAAAAACAGTTTTGTCTGTGATAGGGTAGGATATTCCAAGACGTGGGCTGATTTGAGTATGAACTTCAGAAGATGTTACTGTTTTGGATGAATCTTCTGTATCATAAGGATTTAACCAGTATTCAGTATTTGGATCATGCATATCAAATCTCAATCCTGCGCTGAGAATAATGGAAGAAAAATTAATTTTATTCTGAATGTATGTGCCAAATTCTATAGGTTCTACTTCATAATCATCAAGTATTACATCGTCATAATAAGGCGAACTAACATAAAAGCGGTCTATGTTGTGTTTTTTCGCCACAAAACCGGCTTTAACTTCATTAAATTTGTTGGCATACCAAACCCAATCGGACTTGAACCCTGTAGTGCTTTGATCGTTTTCTGTATAGGATGAAACATAATTCAACTTGTAAAATTCTTTGTTTTCATCTCGGGCATAATCGGTTTTTAAATTATTGTAATCAAAATCACCGCTATCATAATGATATTGTGTATAGAATGCAGACAAAGTATAATAGAGATTTTTTGCCAATGTATGGGTGATTCCCAGACTTATCATTTCTGTATTGGAACGAGGTTCGTACCAGTACTGGTCTTTGATATATTTCCACGAATGACTATAATTTTTATGGATTCCATTGGACAAATTTGCCGTTAGTGAAAATTTCAGATTATTGATATGGTTATCTGTAATTTTTAGGAAAGCACTTCCTTCGGTTCTATATCCCCAGGGGAGATAATTGTCTCTGTCGTCATAATTTCCGGAAAAGAAAAAGGTAGTTTTGGGTGTAAAAATCGGACCGTTTAGGTTTATTCTAATCACGGAACGGTTATAATCAGAACTGGCCTTTTCTATTCCTGCTTTGGAGTTTTTTATATTTAAACCAACATGGAATTCTTCGCCACCTTCACGGGTTGTAATATTGATGACACCGGACATTGCGTTTCCATATTCTGCAGAATAGGTTCCGCTGATCATCTGCATTTCAGCAATTGCACCTTTGTTTATCATTTCACTGGAATTTATTTCTGTCGATAGCGGATTAACCATTGGTACACCATCAACCATGTAAACAACTTCACCGGAACGACCACCACGGAAATGTAATCCGTCGGAACTAACAACGCCCGGCTGTGTGCGAATTACATCGTCAACTGTTGTTGTTGGCATTTCCTCGATTTCTTCAGTTTGTATACTTCTGGTTGTTGCTGTTAAATCTTTATCAATAGCTTTTTTCTGAGCCGTTACAATGATTTCACCCATATCAATTGTCTTTGGAGTTATAGAAAAATTTATAAATTGAATTCTATTGGACGTAATTATTATGTCTTCCATTACAACAGGGTTGAAGCCGATAAATTCGCATCTTACAGAATATTTCCCCGGGGGAATCTGCATAATCAGGAAATCACCCCTTAGATCAGATGCGCCTCCAAGAGAGGTCTCTTCTATTATAATATTTGCTCCTATAACCGGATTGCCACCATCTTGTTCAATTACCCGACCACTGATGCGTCCAAAGTTGGCTCCCATCAACAACGAGCAGCTCAAAAACAGTAGTATTAATTGTTTTCCCATTGGTCCCTCCAAAACCCTATCATTTTATTGTATTGTCATTCTGAATCGAGATTTGTCAGGTGAAGAATCTTTGGTAACAATGAATAAACGTCTGAGATTCTTCGTCGGATTAACTTCCTAGAATGACCAGATTAATTTTAAATTTCAACAAGCGACTTCTGTATTTCGTTTGAAGCCCCGATCATTTTTTGTGCTTTATCATAATCGCGGCAGGCACACTGTGTCGCAATTGCATTTATCAAAACAGAAATTGCAGCAAAACTGTTAGTGAATAACATATTTTCACTCTTCACCACCAGGCTTACATCAGCATGAAATGTGGCAGGTGCAGCCGGTTTATCTGTAATGACAACAACCTTTATTCCTTTTTCCTTCACAGCCTTCACAAGATCCAGGGTTTCAATTGAATAGGGTGGATAGGAAAGCGCAACAAGTAGGTCATTTTCATCCATTAAAAGTGCCTGCTCCAAAAAAGGTGATGTGTCATGTTGCATTGCATGACTGCGAACTCCTACCTGGTTTAACTGGTAGGATAAAATTCTACTCAATAAAAAGGAAATTCCCAATCCGGCAGTATAAACCAACTTTGAACCAAAAATCAAGTCAACAGTCTTTTTGAAATCCCCCCTGCTGATGACTTTAAAAGTTTCATTGATATTTTGAATATCCTGATTGGCAACAGAGGTTAGTATATCCTCACCATCTTTTTCTGATTCTTTAATGAGCGGAAAGCGATCTTCTGTTTTTAAATGTTTTTGCAAATTTTTTGCGACAGCATTACGGATTTCTGCAAAACCAGTGAAGCCAATTTTCTGTGCAAATCTTACAACCGAGGCAACACTTGCGCCTGATTTTTTGGCTATTTCCTGCACACTCAGAAAGGGTATTTTATCAAAATTTTCTATAAAAAAATCTGCCACCAATTGTAGGTTTTTAGATAGTTTATTATAATTTTCTCTAATTTGTTCTTTTATTTTATCGTGTTTCATTTTTTATTTCTCCATGATTTTTCAGTCATTAATGGATCGAAAAAGAAAAAACGCTATCTTTATTTTTTTACTTTTCCTTTATTCAGATCAAACTTTTGTCCATTGGTCAGGATATGCATTATAATATTAGATGCCGAGTAATTATTGTTTGAGTCGGGTACAATATCTTTAACCTTTCTGGCATCAAAAATCATTACAGAGTTTTTTCCTATTACTTCAAAAATTCCATTTTCATGAACCTGAATTGCCGTAGATTCATCAATACCAATCCCCAGAAGTTCCGGTTGCTCCAGAATTACTGAAATCAATCGGTTTTGACGGTTTCTTTTGATAAAATGCTGATCAATAATGGCCTGTTTTACAAATCCAAATCCCGCAGTCAGGATAACATTTTCAGGTTCAATTGTGATGAATGGATATTCTGATTCGTTTTTTGATTCGTCCCCGGTAATCATCAACTCACTCATTACGGCGGCACCGGCACTGGTACCGGAAATCACACAACCCCGGTTCCATTGTTTATATACTTTTTCCAGTAGTTTTGAATTTAATAAATCGGCTGCGAGGAGGCGCTGATCACCACCCGAAAAAAAGATGCAGGTGGCCTTTTCAAGTTTATTTATAACAGAATCTATGTTTGTTGAATTGTCTTTAAAATAGATATATTCAGCGTGTCCGGCCCCGTGTGTCAAAAATTGATTAATCTGGAATTTTGCTACATCCAGCGGATCACTGCTGGCATTTGGAATGACGATAAAATGGCTTTTTTCACCACCAGAAAGTTCTACCAAATGATGTATCATGGACGATGGGCGTTTGCCGCCGCCAATAATGAACAGGTCGCCTTGCGCTGCAAACATTTTTGATATCATTAGAAAAACAATTAAATACTTTGTCATAATTAATCAGCTTTTAAAATTTCATAAACAATATTGGCTGCGTTTTTTAAATCCTCTAATAAAATGAATTCATCACGGGAATGGGGATTTTGAGCTCCAATTCCTATATTCACTGTTTGAATACCTTTGGCGTTTAAAGGATTTGCATCACTTCCGCCTGCTGACAGCATTGGTTCTGGCTTCAGTCCGAGTTTTTCCATAATAATACACGTGTTTTGAAAAACCTCAGTATCTTCGGGAACATAGTAAGGCATAAAATCCCACTGAGATCTGAAGTCCAGCTTGGCGCCTGTTAACCGACAAGCCTTTTCAAAGTGCAATGTAAATTCGTCTAAAAGTTTCTCTACATCCTTGGTTTTTAGGGAGCGAATTTCACCAATAATTTTTGTGGTTTCAGGAATGATATTAATTGCTTCTCCACCGCAAATAGTACCGATATTTGCAGTTGTTATTTGATTTATTCGACCAAGTTTCAATTTGGAAATAGCCAGAGCGGCTGTATATATAGCACTAATTCCGTCTTGGGGATGTAGACCGGAATGAGCAGATCTGCCGGTTATCCTAATATCCAATCCTTTGGCTCCATAAGTACGATGAATAAATTTGCCCGGGCGAAGTGATGAGTCAATTACATAACCATGTTTGATGTTTTCAGGCAGTGACAAATACTTTGATCCTTCAATATTGCTTTCTTCGCAAATCGTAAAGCAGAGAGTAAAATCCTTGATTTTTTCTCCATCCAGGATCATTTTTTCCAGATTATAAAGTATAGAAGCAATACCGGCACGATTGTCCGCTCCGAGAATTGTATTTCCATCGGTCTTTATTCGATCACTCATTATTTGTGGTTTAATATTCAGCGTTGGCGCTGCTGTATCCATGTGAGAAAGAACCACAAAATCACCGCCACTCTTAATTTTACAGACAATATTTCCAGTGTTACCTGCAACTTTTTTTGCTGCATTGTCAACTATTGGTTCCAACCCAAGTTTCTTTAAAAAAGCAACTATGTATTTTCGTACTTCCAGTTCATGACGAGAAATGCCATTAATATTTATTAATTCCAAAAATAATTCAGTGAGGCGATGAGGCGAGCTGACTTTCTGTAACATTTTTTTCATGTTTGTGCCTTTCTGTAAACTTCATTACAAATCTAAATGCAAAAATTCCTTTTGTCAAGATTTTTTTTGTTTTTTTTAATCACTTTATAATTTAATTGCAAACAGGGTTCTGAGAACATCAATCATTTATTTCATTAAAGAAAACAGAATTATAAGGAGATGCTATGCCCTATCACCACAAAAAGAAATCTTATGTAAAAAAAGAACTTAGAGAAGAAACGCCGGAAATTATTCCCCAGGACTCGAAACAAAAAGAATTTCCAGGGCAAAATCCGAATGTTTTTAACAAATTATTTTTTTCTTATAATAGGAAATATTATTATTTATTTTAAATTTATTGAGATAGATATGATTTGAAATAGAAGATATAGGGATTACTGATCAGATTAAAATATTATTCTAAGAAAGAGAAGATTCGGGATTTGAATTATATATTTAATAATCATAAAGAGAAAGAATGATATATATAATCCTGATATTGGTAGAATAAACGAAGTATTGCGCTTATACATCCTTAGGCTCAATTAAAAAAGAGGATTATGGTTAAAAAAAAGTTATTTAAATTAAAAGCAATACTGGGTAATAAGTATAACCGTTTCTTTGGGAATGCAAATTATGGCAAATTCGTTGTTATTTCCCACCCAAGAACCGGATCAACTTTATTAATGTCCCTTTTGAGATCGCATAAAAATATTAAGGCATTTGGAGAAAAGTTTAAACATCTGGATAACAAAAATTGCAATATGGTTTTTAATCAAATATTTCCAAAGAAGTCATTTAAACATAGAGGTTTCAAAATTTTTTACAATCACCCGTCAGATTCGAATGATAGGTCGATATGGGATTTGTTAAAGAATAACCAAAGCATTAAAGTTATTCACCTTCGAAGAGAAAATTTATTAAGAGCACACATTTCTTATCTAATTGCCTTAAAAACAAAGGAGTGGTCAAGTGTAGATGAAAAAGAAAATGGCATAGATTGTAAAAAGGTACACATAGATTTTGAAAAGCTTTTTAAGGATTTTGAGACAATCAATAACAATATCACAGAAACAAGAAAAACATTTCAAAATCACGACTTTGTTGAAATTTTATATGAAGATTTAATTAAGGAGAGAGACATAACACTGGAAAATATTTTAACCTTTTTAGGAGTGCCTCAAAGGAAATTAAATAGCCGACTTGAAAAGCAAAACCCTGAAAAAATTAAAAATCTTGTTTCAAATTATGAAGAATTACATAAAAAACTTGTCAATACTGAATACTCATTTATGTTAAAAGAATAGCAGAGTTGATTGGTGGATGTTTTTAGAACTCATCCCCCGTCCCCTTCTCTTTGAAAGAGAAGGGGAGTATGGTTAAACCATAGATTTTCAATAAT
>JAOZSR010000112.1 GCA_029939575.1 Fidelibacterota bacterium | reverse complement strand
CAAATTATTTAATTATTAAAGGAGATTAAACAATGAAGAATTTTAAAAATTTTCTGTTCGTTTCCATTTTTATTACTTCATTAATATTTGCTAAAAATTATAAAGGAGCGGAATATAGAACTCATGATACTTTCACTTATGGAAGGTTTGAAGTTTGTTACAAATCTTCACAAGGTCCGGGGCAGACCTCAACATTTTTTACTTACCATGAGTTAGGTGAAGAAGGAAGTTCTGCCTGGAATGAGATTGATGTAGAGATATTAGGCAGATATCGAAATGATGTCCAGTTTAATCCGATTACACCGGGACAGGAAGGGCACGAGTATCACTGTTATGTTGATTTTGATCCGGCTGAAGGATATCATGTTTATGCATTTGAATGGACTCCCGGTTATGTGGCTTGGTTTATTGATGGGGTAGAGATGCATCGGCAAACCGGTGAACACATAGAATCTTTGAATCGTGGACAGAAAATTATGCTGAATATCTGGCCACCGGTTTATGAAAATTGGGTTGGTCTGCTTGATCCGGCCTGTTTACCACTTTTTGCTTATTATGACTGGATAAGTTATTCTACCTATACACCTGATAGTGGAAATACTGGTACTGAGAATAATTTTACTTTTCAATGGAAAGATGATTTGGATAGTTGTAATCAAAACCGGTGGGGAAAAGCAAGTCATACTTTCTCGGGGAATAATTGTCAATTTTTACCTGATAATATAGTTTTTCGTGATGGAAAACTGATTTTATGCCTCACAGATAATGAAAATACAGGATTTGTAGATAAAAATCCTCCTGTACCACAGTTAGCCTGGTATGACGGGGAAGTGATAAAAATCAGATTTTCTGAAGAAGTTGAAAAATATAGTTCGGAAAATTTATCAAATTATATCCTGCGTAATGGAGGTGTCATAAGTAGTATTACTCTCGGAGAATATAAAAGAGAAGTAACCCTGGAAGTATCAGGCTACGATGCATCAATTGCACATGATTTTTTGATTATTAACATCAAGGATTTGTCTGCTACACCAAATACTTCTGGACCAAAATTTATTGATGTTGCCAATCCACCTGAATATGATTATCCTCTCAAAATAAATGTCGGCGGTGAAGCAACAGAAGATTTTTTAGCAGACCAGGATTGGGATTTCTTTGAAACTGACTGGGGACATGTTTCCGGGACGCCAGGCTCAACAGAAAATCCTATTGAAAATACTGATCTGGATGTAGTATACCAGAATGAAATTAATAATTTTGTTGCTTATAAAGTTAGAGTGCCAAAAGGAATTTATGATGTTACTTTAATGTTCTCTGAAAATGATTTTTCTGAAGCGGGGAAAAGGATTATTGATATTAATCTTGAAGGAACTTATGTAGCAGAAAACCTTGATGTTTTTGCAGAAGTTGGTAAAAATTATGCCTATAATATTTTGACAGAAAATATGTTGGTTGAAGATGGAATAATTGACCTGCATTTTGGTGCAAAACAGGATCATGCATTTTTACATGGTATAGTTATTAACCAAATTAGTACTGTTGGAACAATTGATGAAATAAATAAGCCAAAAAAAATTAATTTGAATCAAAATTATCCGAATCCTTTTAACGGAAGTACAACAATAAAATATGAATTAAAAGAAGATAGTTTTACTAATTTGTCAATATTTGACATAAGCGGGAATAAAGTTAGTTCATTAGTAAATGATTTCCAAAATTCAGGTGAATACAGAATTAATTGGACTCCTAATGTAGCTTCCGGAGTCTATTTTATTCAATTGAAAGCTCAGAATATTTGCCAAATTAAAAAGATACTTTATCTTAAGTAATGTTTTTTTATAAAACATGGATGATCGGGATGTCCGGTTGATATTTTATAACAGAAAAACTTTTACATACTGTTGAAGTATCGTAATCTATATAGTCTTGTTGGTTGGAAATCGACAATTGAAATTGTCGCATGCTGTTGTTGTGACAACGGGCTGCTACCAGAATATCATAAGAAAAAAATAAAACAAAGCAGCAGAACAGGAAAAAGGACTTGTAAACAATGAAAAATCAAAAACAAAAAGTCTTTATGTTAATCGCATCTTTATTACCTTTTCTGTTTTTGATATTAGTGGAATTATTTTTCAGATTATTCAATCTATTCCCCCAAACACCTCTTTTTATTGAAAATAAACAACAAAACTATATTACAATCAATTCCACTGTTGGTGAGCGATATTTCAATAAAAAAAATATACCAGTACCAAATATGTATCCCCAGACTTTTTCCATAGAAAAAAGACAAAATACTCTTCGTATTTTTTGTCTTGGTGGCTCTACTACAGCCGGATTTCCTTATGAAATGACAGTTCCATTTCCACAGCAATTAAAATTTTTATTACAAGAAAATTATCCTGAAAAAGAGTTTGAAGTGATTAATCTTGGTTTGTCAGCCATAAATAGTTTTACTGTTCTGGATTGGATGCCGGAAATATTGAAACACGAACCTGATTTGGTGATTATTTATATGGGACACAACGAGTTTTATGGTGCTTATGGAACGGGTTCCGCAATTTCCTTTGGAAATTATGGAATTCTTTCCCGATTAATCCTGAAAATAAAAAAAATTCATTTATACCAGGCATTTAAATCCTTACTGAATTCTTTCCAGCCTAATATTTCATCTGATATTAATGTAACTTTGATGGAAAAAATGGTTAATGATCGAAATATTGCTCCTGATTCGCAACTTCGGGAAAAAACTTATAAAAATTATTCTGATAATTTGGATATTATTTTAGGAAAACTCGCCAAAAAGAAAATCCCGGTCATATTAAGTAATCTTGTTAGCAATCTTAAAGATCAGCCTCCACTTGGAAAAGAGGGGAAATATATCAATGAAGATATGACAGCCATGGAATTTTATAAAAAAGGATTAATTGAACTATCAGATAAAGATTCATTAAACGCAATTAATTCATTTATTGGTGCTCTTAATCGAGATGATATTCCTTTTAGGGCACCTGAAAAAATCAATTCTATTATCAAAAGTAAAGTGAAAAAGTTTCAATTACCATTTGTTGATATGGATCAGGCTTTCAGCAGTAATTCACCGATGGGAATTGTCGGAGACAATCTTTTTTGTGATCACTTACATCCAAATCCTGTGGGATATCATCTGATGGCAAAAGAATTTTTTAAGGCTGTTATAGCATCAAATTTTTTGCCCTTAACGAATAATATAAATAATGAAATCCAGCCCAAATTTGTAACGGAATTAGATTGGGAAATTGGAGGATTGAGAGTCTTTATACTTGAGCAAAAATGGCCATTTTTTTATAAAGATGTGAAATATTCGGGATATAATTCTGTAAAAGAATTTAAAAGAATAGAAATTGCAAAGGATTTTCTTTTTTCCCATCATACCTGGGGAAAAGCTCATAGTGATATAGCAGATATTTACATTAAAAATGAAGAATTCGAAAAAGTATGCGAAGAATACAAGGCTATCCTGGCAATGTTTCCTGAAAAGTTGGACTACCATTTGAAATTAATTGATTATGCCAAAAAAATAAATGATTGGAATACTCTGAAATCAAGTTGTAAAATAGCCTTGAAACTTACCAGCGTTAAGGGAATGTTATACTATAATTTGGCACTTGCTCAGCGTAATACTCATAATCTTGAATTGGCTTTTAAAAATGTACAAAACGCTCTAAATTGTCAGGATCTAAATCATCAGCAATTAACCTATGTATTTTTTTTAAAGGCACTTATTTTATTTGATATTAAAGAATACGAAGAAGTTAAAAAAATACTTGAAGTCATAATTCAGGAAGAACCTGGATTTGAGCCGGCCGGAAGATTATTAAAAGAAGTTGAAAAAATAATATAATTATTTGGGAGTTTATCTTGCAATACAATTTATTGAAAATATATAAAATGACCATATTGCTTGTTATTGTTACATTTATGTTAATATCATGCGAGAATGAGTCAACAAAATCAATAATTGCTGAAGATGATTATGTTTTTGAATTAATTGATGAATGGAATGGTTCCTGTGAAAAGAAACAAATCATTGATGTGAATTTGGGACATTCTGCTGAAAAATTTGTTGAAGCTGCACATTGTCAATGTCTTGGTTTTCGACCTGATTCCAATACCATTAACATGTATACAGAAAAATTAAGGAATCTTGATTATGTCAGGCGAATTGATATTATCCATACTTTATGTCAATTAATTAACCGTGAAGATTATGAACTTATTTATTCTGATCCATGGAAATCCCAGATAGAATTACGCCTGGAAGATGATGTAGTTAAAAAAAATGATCGTGATATAGGCGCTGTAATGATGTTCTTTTTCAACTGTCCAAATGGTGTTAATTGTGGTATGGATTGGGCAAATACTCATGCACCTGGTATGGATGTTCCTGTTAAATTGTATGGATTTGGTGATAAGCAGGAGGGACTTTACGATCCTAAAAGCAATGCGGGTTTTTGGTATAGAGAATTGTTGGATGCTCAATACGCCGGATTGGATTTTTTGTTGCTAAATACTTACGGACCTGATCTTGATGAAGGTGGTTTTGAAATGTTAGAGTTGGCATTGGATGCAATAGATGATCCTATTAAACTTGCTTTATTTGATGATACATGGACCTGGGGAGAACCCTGGTTTGGAGAATTTTGGGAAGAGGTACCAAATTTGGCTCAAACTGAACTTTGTGCGCAAAAATTATACAATGCCAAGTGGAAACCATTCTTTGAAAAAGTGCCGGAACAGGTTTGGTATTTATATAATTTCAGACCCTTAATTTATTTTTACAATGCAGGAAAACTTCAACCAAGGAATAGGGCTGCCGGAGTAATAAGAAGAATGAAGCAACTGTTTGTACAGGATTTTGAGGTTGAGCCTTTTGTTGTTGTTGACGGAGCATTTTTTGACGACCCTGAAATGAAGTTTGTGGCTGACGGACGATTTAACTGGTTTACTTTAAATCTGCCCGGAAACAGAAGTCGTTATACAATGAATGGCACTACTATAGACCATTCTATGGTAAGATGGGATGCTTTGGGACGCAGTAATCCTGGTGCGATTGCCAGTGAAAGTGATTTAATTAAAAAAGGTCCTGAAATCTTATCTGAGGTTTTGCAGAATTCTCAGGATGCAGATATTTTAGTTATTGCAACCTGGAATGATCTGGGAGAGGGAACCGGAATTAATCGGAATTATGATTATTACTATCATGGAGAATGGTTAAAACCGAATTATTTTATGGATATTATCAGAGCATCTCAGTTGGACTTATAACAAAGAATTTTCTACAAAAATTCAGTAAAAACTTAAAGAAAAAAAAATTATAAAAATAATCCTTTGATCTTCTCAATATCCTTTGCAGCCTTTTTATCGACAACTTTAATATAATCAAAAAGTTGATCTAAAATTTCTGAAGTTAAGATATGTTCAAAATGAGCACGGTTTAGAAAATATTCCACAGCTTCAGGTGATTGTCCCATAATATCAAAAGCCATGCCGGCTGCTTCCTTTTTATTATCATTTACCCAATCAATGGCTTCCTTCATAACTCTGATAAATAATTCTGCAACATCAGGATGGTTTTTCAGGAATTCTCTTTTAAAAATCAAACCGGCATTTGGTAACTGAGTTTCTTTGTTATTGATTTTTTTCCAAATATCAGTATAAGATATAGAATCGTGTCCTTCCTTACCGGCATGAAAAAGAGCAAAACTGGATTCCGGCTCACGTAGTAATACCGTATCGGCTTTGCCAGTAATGAAATCATCTTTTATTACCTCGGGACGACCAAAAGGTTTTCCATAGATAAACTCAAAATCATCGAGATCATATCCGGTTTCT
The DNA here is from genome assembly GCA_029939575.1 of Fidelibacterota bacterium. Taxonomy (GTDB): domain Bacteria; phylum Fidelibacterota; class UBA2242; order UBA2242; family JAOZSR01; genus JAOZSR01. The sequence continues at coordinate 4,263 of JAOZSR010000112.1, read as the reverse complement.
TTCATCATATAGTTGGTAACTGCTGCAGGTGGTGCTTCTTTAAAAAGTGGCATGTGTATTTTATGTCCTTTTAGATCACCAAAATTGTTTGCTTTATAGCCTCTTGTTAATATTGAAAAATTATCCCAGATATCAATAGACATCATTTTTATATCCGCACCAACAAGATATAGTTTGGAAGCAGCAGCAACAGCGGAAAAAGTAATATCAGCTTTACCATTAACAATCCAGGCCATGTGTTTTTCTGTTTCTTCCCAGACTTTCAACTCTTTGATATCAATTTTTGCCATCAATTCTTTAGATTGGAGCATTTTCATGATAATAGGATAAGTAATCGGGGTGGCAGATTGAATTACAACCGGAACTTTTTCGCCTGTAACTTTAATGGATTTATCAGTTACCGGTTTATAAAAATATATTCTATATTTTAATTCTTCCTCTTTTTGGGTAAAAGTTTCAAATCCCATCTGAGTTACTAAGTTAATCAAAGGAGTTGGTTCAAAAGCCTGTATTAAAACAAATCCCTGACCAGGTTCGATGGACTGGGCTTTTTTTACAATCAATTCAAAAGGATCTTTTAGCATTCCAATTACATTTAATTCAGGGAAAAATTCCAGTTGTTCTTTCCAGTCAATATCAGGATCAATAATAGATTTTGGAGAGTCATAAAGAATTGTAAGATGATATTCCGAACCATTTACAACTTCGCTAAACAATTTATTTCCTTTTTCTTCCAGCATACGTATCAAAGGTACAGGCTCAAAATCATTAATCACTGTTAATGCCTGGCCTCTTTTCAATCCGTTTAATTTGTTAATAATTTCAGGGAAAAAATATCCATCATTATTTCGAACATCAAAATGGATAAATTGTTTGATTTCATTATACCAATCTGGTTTTTTAGTAATTATCGGAGTCTTTTTTTCCTGGATACATTCCGGGAAAAGTTTCTCTAGATTCTGTTCTTCTCCAATATGACTATTCAAGGTATGTAATAAATCGCAAATCGAGATGTTTCCGACTTTGGCAACATCATTGAATGTAGCCCATTTTGCAATAGTATTGAAAATTAACTTGTTATTTAATTTTTTAAACTTCGATGAGTAACCGGTTAATACTTCTTTTAACTCCGGATGATTTTTCAGAGCATCTTTGATTTTTGTTTTACCTGTAATAACCATTTTAATCTTCTTTATTTTTTGGTTGTTTGAATATATTCAATTGCATTCAAAGCTGCGATTGTTCCATCGGAAACAGCTGTTGTAATTTGTCGAAATTTCTTTTCACGAACATCACCGGCAGCATATACTCCATCAATATTCGTTTTCATATTTTCATCAGTCAAAATCTCGTTACGATTATTGACTTTAATAACATCTTTGAATTTATCAGTATTTGGAATGTAGCCGATATATATAAATACACCATCGGTTTTAATTATTTGTTCTTTATTCGTTTTTTGATTTTGAACTTTTATTCCTGTAACATCTTCTTTACCGATAATTTCAGTTATTTCAGATTCCATAATAAAGGATATTTTATCATTCTTTTTAGCCTGTTCAATTGCATATTCGTGAGCCTGAAAATTATCAAACTGATGTACTATTGTTATTGATTTTACTAATTTCGTAAGAGATACAGCCTCTTCCAAAGCAGAATTACCACCTCCAACAACGACAATATCTTTTCCGGCATAAAAATCACCATCACAGGTTGCACAATAGGATATTCCAAAGCCTTTGAACTTAGATTCAGAAGGAATCCCTAATTTACGAGGTTTTCCACCGGTTGCAAGAATAACAGCATCAGCAGTAAAAGTTTCATCATCATCAATTTCTACCAATTTTTCTTTATCGGACAAAACAAGTTTGGTAATTTCCACATTGGATTCTATATCTGCACCAAATTCTTTTGCCTGTTTTTTCATAATAAGTGAAATATCTCTGCCACTTGTTTCAAGAACTCCGGGATAATTTGCAATGGCATGGGTAAGAACCATTTGTCCGCCAATTGATCCTTCATTTATAATTAATGTTTTCAGTTTAGCACGGGAAAGATAAATTGCAGCACTAAGTCCGGCTGCTCCTGCTCCCAAAATGATTGCATCATAATGTATTGCTTTCATGTCCGTCCTTTTACAAATTTGAAGAATAAATTAAATTAAATATTCATCTAAAATTGTTTTAATCTGTTTTTTTGTTTGAATGCTGGTAGTTGCTTTTACAGCCTGGCCATTTTTATAATAAAATGTAAATGGTAACCCCATAAATCTTTTGGCTAATTCATGATTTCGGATAATATGAGCATGTGGTGTATCAAAATCCAAGTCATAAAACTTTACATTTTCATATTTATCTTCCAGACTTTCCATAGCATCATATACAGGAATACACATTGGTCCCATTCTGCCACAGCAGATCATTACGTTTTCATTATTTTCAATTATTTGGTTGAACTCATCTTCAGATTGAATGTGTTTTAAATTTGTTTGTAACATTTTTCACCTTTTTTAGTTATTATTTTGTATTATCACTATTTTGTAAACTATAATAATAGATTATAAGAAAAGTAAAAGGTTACAATTTTTTTTAAAATAAACCTCTGATCTTACCTTCGTTATCAATATCAATTTGTAAGGCAGATGGTTTTTTCGGAAGTCCCGGCATTCTCATAATATTCCCGGTAACAGGAATTAAAAATCCTGCACCCGATGCAAGTAATACATTTCGAACTGTAACAAGAAAATCTTTTGGGCGACCAAGAAGTTTTGGGTCATCTGATAATGATTTCTGTGTTTTTGCAATACAAATAGGGAGGTTGTCGAATCCAAACTTTTTTATATATTTTAAATCTTTTAGCGCTTCCTTTGTGAAATTAATTTTGTTTGCACCATAAATTTCATGAGCAACTTTAAATACTTTATCTTCAACTGATGCATTCCAATTATAAAGTGTTTGATGCTTACATACATGACCTTCTATGAGGTTAATCACTTTTTCAGCAAGGTTTAATCCGCCATTTCCACCTTTTCCCCAATAATCAACTACAGCTACATCAAAACCATTTTCTTGTGCAAAATCTTCAATAATTTTTAATTCTTCATCTGTATCTGTGTGGAATTTATTAATAGCAACTACGGATTTCATGCCGAATTTTCTTATGTTTTCCAGATGTTTACCCAAATTAAGCAAACCCGATTTTACTGCACTTTCATTTGGTACATTCAGATCTTTTAACTTTACACCACCATGATGTTTGATAGCTCGAACTGTTGCTACAAGTACAACTGCTGAAGGACAGAATTTGCCATAAGGACATACAATATCAAAAAATTTCTCAGCACCAAGATCAAAGCCAAAACCGGCTTCAGTAATTACATAATCTGACAATTTCAATGCTGTTTTAGTAGCAAGAATACTACTTGTTCCCTGGGCAATATTAGCAAAAGGACCACCATGAACAAAAGCCGGTGTGTTTTCAATAGTCTGAACAAGATTTGGTTTTAATGCGTCTTTTAATAATGTAGTAATTGCCCCTTCAAATCCCATATCTTTTACTTTAATCGGTACATTATCATAGGTTTGTGCAACAGTTATGTTACCGATTTTTTCTTTTAATTCTTTCAGATTATTGGAGAGGCAAAGTATAGCCATGATCTCAGAAGCAGGAGAAATATCAAAACCATCTTCACGAGGTACTCCCTGAGTTTTCCCACCAAGTCCGATTACAATATTTCGGAGCGCTCTGTCATTTGCATCCATTACTCTACGCCACGTTACTGTTCTGGGATTAATCTGAAATGGATTACCATTATATATTGAATTATCAATTAAAGCTGCGAGATTATTATTCGCCGATGTTATTGCATGCATATCTCCTGTGAAATGCAAATTGATGTCTTCCATTGGCAAGACCTGAGAATATCCTCCTCCGGCTGCACCTCCTTTTATTCCAAATACAGGTCCGAGAGATGGCTCTCTTATGGCTACAATTGAACTCTTCCCCAATTTATTTATCGCCATTGATAAGCCAATGGAAGTTGTTGTTTTTCCTTCGCCGGCAGGTGTTGGCGTAATTGCGGAAACAAGTATTAATTGACCCTGATTTTTATCTTTCAGTTTTTCAATTGTTTCATACTTTATCTTTGCCTTATTATCACCGTAAAGTTCAAGATCCTTTTCAGACAATCCAATTGATCCTGCAATTTCAGTGATTTTTTTTAGATTTGATTTTTGTGCAATTTCAATATCACTTAACATTTTA
>JAOZSR010000185.1 GCA_029939575.1 Fidelibacterota bacterium | reverse complement strand
AGTCTATGAAAAACACAGTAAAATATGTACCACGTCAGATGGATCTGTTATCTTCTGCATATTCCGGACACACTTGGCACCCCAATCCAGTTTAACTCGGCACCCCAATCCGGAATAACCTGGCAGTTAAATCCAGTTTAACTCGGCAGTTTTTAATAGTTAAACCGGAATTTAAGATTTTTATTATTAAATCAACTTTAGCGATGCAGAAACAGTAATCAATTAACTAACTTTATTCTTTTTCTATTCTATAAAAGAGAAAGGTAAAGCAATGTCAAGGAGAGTAAGTATGCGTCGTATTCGTGATTGTCTGCGTCTTTATTTTGATGCAGGAATGAACCAGAGCCAACTATCCAGGACCTTAAAAATCGGTCGTGGAACAATTCAGGGTTATTTAAAAAAATTAGAAGAAAAAAAGTTAACCTGGAATGATTTAAAGGATTACTCAGATAATGATTTGGAATCCCTTCTTTATACACAATCATTATCATCAACAACCAAACGTAATCGTCCTTTACCCGATTTTGAATATGTACACAAGGAATTAAAACGTCCAGGAGTAACCCTTCAACTATTATGGGAGGAGTATATAGAAAGCCATCCAGATGGTTTAAGACGTAGTCAATTTTGCTGGCATTTTCAGCAGTGGTCAAAATCTAAGAAACTTAGTATGCATCAAAATCATAAAGGAGGAGAAAGGTGTTTTGTAGATTATTCAGGAAAAAAACCAAATGTTGTAAATCCTGTAACTGGTGAAATACGAAAAGTAGAACTATTTGTAATGTGCTGGGGTGCCAGCCATTATTTCTATGCGGAAGCACAAGAATCGCAAAATCTAGAGAACTGGACGATGGGTCATGTTCGTGCATTTGAATACTATGGTTGTACACCTCAAATAGTAGTGCCAGATAATCTTAAAAGCGGTATTGATAAAGCCTGTAGGTATGATCCAGATGTTAATAGAACTTATCAGGAAATGTCGGAGCATTATGGTTTTGGAGTATTACCAGCACGCCCAATAGCCCCAAAGGATAAATCAAAAGTAGAAAATGCAGTGTTAATAGTGCAACGATGGATATTGGCACGTTTAAGAAACAGAATATTTACAAATCTAAGTCAGTTAAACGCTGCAATAAAAGAGTTGTTAGAGTACTGTAATAATAAGAAGTTTCAAAAAATGCCATATACTCGTAATGAGCTGTTTTTAGAGCTTGATAAGCCAAATGCATTATTATTGCCTGAAAACCGTTTCGAGTATTGTACTTGGTATCAACCAACAGTATCACCAGATTGTCATATTTCAGTCGATAAAAATTATTATAGTGTGCCATGGGAATATTACAGGAAAAAACTGGATGTACGATTATTAAAGAACACTCTTGAGGTATACTATGGTCGTAAACGAATAGCTGTACATAATCGTTCAATAAAACAGTATTCATATACAACTAATACCAATCATTTACCAGAAGCACATAAAAAATATGCTTTTTGGACACTTGAGAATATAATAAAAAATGCTAGAACCATAGGTAGTTCTACAGAAGAAATAGTTGATAAAATCATTAAGTCTAAAATCCATCCATTACAAGGTTACAGACCTGCATTAGGAGTATTAAGATTAGCCAATACGTATGGTGCTCAACGACTTGAAAAGGCTTGTTCTATAGGTCTTGAACTGGGATTTAATCGAGTACGACAATTTAATGATTTATTAAAAAATGGTAAGGATAAAGTTGAACAACATACTGTAAAAACTATTAAAAACAAACAAAATATTAGAGGATGTAAATACTATACAAAACAGGAGGAGATGGATCTATGTTAGAGCAAACAGTAAAAAAATTAAGTGATATGAGATTATATGCAATGTCTTCAAAACTTCAGGAATTTAATACTGCTGGAAAATTAAACTCTATAGAACCTATAGAAATGATTACATATATGGTAGATTCTGAACATGACAAAAGAAAACAAAATCGAATTAACAGACTTACAAAAAACTCACATATTAAGATCCCAAATGCATGTATACAGGATATTAAATTTTCATCTAAAAGAAATTTACTTAAAGAAAAATCATATGATATAATAAATGCAAATTTCATTGAAAATAATCTTAATGTTTTAATCAGTGGATCTACTGGAGTTGGTAAAACATACCTTGCATGTGCTCTTGCAAATATGGCTTGTAAAAAAGGATTACCTACTCTCTACTTTAGAATCAGCAGGTTTATGGAATATGTCGCACAGGAACAAGCTGTTGGCAACTATCTGAAATATATTGAAAAAATAGGTAAAACAAAACTTCTGATCCTTGATGATCTAGGACCGGATGTTATGACACCTGTTCAAAGAAATATTTTTATGGAAATTATAGAAGAAAGATATTTGGTCACACCGACCATCATTGCAAGTCAGTTGCCGATGGAGCAATGGTATCAGGTCTTCGGTGACGAAAGTGTCGCGGATGCCATATGTGACAGAATTTTTCATAATGCATATAAAATTAAACTAAAGGGGGAATCTATGAGAAAAAGCTAACTAACACTCGGCACTTTTTATATTTTTTTTAAGCGTCGCTAAAGTTCCAGGTTTAACTGCCGAGTTAAACCGGATTAGGGTGCCAGTTGAAACGGAATACGCACGTTGATTTATTAAACCTCCTGTTAATACGCCAGATTTGAGTATGCGGTGGATA
>JAOZSR010000184.1 GCA_029939575.1 Fidelibacterota bacterium | reverse complement strand
ATAGATGTTTGGCTTTATTTATTTTTTTAGATTTTTTTATTTAGGACAGATATGGTTAAATATGCATTTTCTGTAAAAAAGGTTTTCCCTTCTTTTCCAATATAAAAAAAGATTACAGTATATAATATAGAGACTCTTACTGAATTTATAATTTATTAAGAATATCCTTTGTAAATTAAATTTTCAATAGATATTTTATGCCTAAAGATTAATTTTATTAATTGATAAGAAAAGGAGTGCAGAAAGATGAAAATAATAGAATTTGGTTTCCTGTTTTTAATTGTTATTTCGGCCTTAAGTTTTGCCGGAGAGAAATTTCCATTGAGTTTTGATGATATGATGGCTTGCAAACGTATTGCTGATCCTCAGTTTTCACCTGGTGGAAAATATATCGCATTTACTGTTACAACAGTAAATGAATCTGAAAATTCATATCATAAAGATATTTGGGTTGTAACTTCAGATGGAAAAGATTTAAGGCAATTCACAACTAATAATTCTTCCAGTTTTCATCCTCGTTGGTCGCCTGATGGAAAAAAATTATGTTTTTTATCCAACCGTTCCGATGCAGTCCAAATCTGGATAGCTTCTATGAATGGTGGAGAACCATATCAAATAACTTCGCTTTATACTGGAATTAATAGTTTTATTTGGTCAAAGGATGGGAAAAAGATAGCCTTTTCTTCAAATGTTTATCCTGATTGCAAAAGCCAGGAACAGATGGAAGAGCGAGATGCAAAAATAGATAACTCTGGTGTAAATGTTAGAGTATATGAAGAATTATTTTACAGACACTGGGATACATGGTGGGATCACAAACGCTCACATTTGTTTGTTTTAACACTTGATTCGGAAGAAATTATTGATGTTACTCCCGGTGATTATGATTCTCCATCAGCTGCCCTGGGTTCCGGATTTATATTTTCTCCTGATTCAAAATATTTATATTTCACAAGTAATCATGACAAAGTCATTGCAACAAGTACAAACAATGATATCTGGCGGGTTCCGGTTACTGGTGGTGATTATGAATTAATTTCAACTGGTTGGAATGAAAGAGATTTTAAGGGTAACGACTCTTCTCCGCAATTTTCTCCGGATGGTAAATATCTTTCCTTTTTATCGATGAAGCGAGCTGGTTTTGAGGCAGATAAAAAGGATTTGATTCTGAAAAATATTAAAACAGGTGAATTTGAAAATATTACAGCTGATCTGGATATCGCGATTTCATCAATCCAATGGCTGAATGAAAAAGAATTGATTTGTCGAATCGATGAAAAAGGCAGATATCGTATCTATTCTCTGAATATCACAAATAAAAAATTAAAATTGTTAGTCAAAGACGGATACAATAGGAATATTAGTATTAGTCCTGATAAAAAAGAAATGGTATATCTACACCAAACATTTACAGCTCCTTATGAAATATTTGTTGCCTCAACCAAATCGGGAAAATCAAAACAAATTACATTTTTTAATGATGAATTACTTTCTAAAGTTGAAATGAATTCCTGTGAAGATTTTTGGTTTAATGGAGCAGATAATGTTAAAGTTCATGGATTTTTAATCAAACCGCCAAAATTTGATTCATCAAAAAAATATCCAATGGTATTTATGGTTCATGGTGGTCCTCAAGGCGCCTGGCATGATGGCTGGCATTTTCGTTGGAATGCTGAATTGTGGGCAGCTCAGGGATATGTAATGGTTTTGATTAATCCTCGCGGGAGTACAGGATATGGACAACAATTTACAGATCAAATTTCAAAAGATTGGGGTGGAAAAGTTGTAGATGATTTAATAGCCGGACAAAAATATGTTCTGGATAAATATAAATTCATAAACAAAGAAAAAATTGCAGCAGCCGGTGCTTCATTTGGAGGATTTATGATGAACTGGATCGAAGGACATATGGATGATTTTGAATATCCTTTTAAGACACTGGTAAATCATGATGGAGCATTTAATCTTTATTCCAAATATCTGACAACAGAAGAACTTTGGTTTCCTGAATGGGAATTTGACGGACCATTCTGGGAAAATGATAAATACTACAAAATGTTTTCGCCGCATTTATTTATTGAAAATTTTTCAACACCTATGTTAATTATACATGGAGAGAAAGATTATCGTCTCGATTTCGGTGAAGCTTTAATGCCATTCACCGCACTTAGAAAAAAAGGTATTCCGGCGAAACTTGTTTTGTTTCCTGATGAGGGACATTGGGTTCAGAAACCACAAAATAGCAGATTTTGGCATAAAACAATATTTGATTGGTTAGATGGGTATATTAAGTAAGTAAAAATTTAGTTAAAGGTTGAGGCCTTTTACCAGGCAGATCTTACAACCCGAAAACCGAGAGCGTAGTAGTTTTTAGTCGGGTTATAATAAAATCGGTTTGTAGACCTACAAAACCAGGCTGTGCTTCCCCAGCCACCACCTCGTCTTATTCTATAGCTTCCGGTATCTGGTCCGATAGGATTTGTAAGTGAATCTGCAGCAAAGGGGCCGTAATAATCATTACACCATTCCCAAACATTTCCGCTCATATCATAGAGGCCCAATTCATTGGCTGTTTTCTGGCCAACAAGGATAGTACTATCAGTGTTCGTACTATACCATCCTACTTCATCAAGAGTATTGCTTCCGCTATATTTATATCCCAGGCTAAATATTCCGCCTTTAGCGGCAAATTCCCATTCTGCTT
>JAOZSR010000111.1 GCA_029939575.1 Fidelibacterota bacterium | reverse complement strand
TAGAACTTAATTTTAATGTTTCTTCAATACTTCGCCAATCATCTTCAGAAATTAATACAGCATTGTTTCTTTTTCCTGTAATATATAAAGGTTCCTTTGAATTGGATATGAAAGAATATCCTGATGTTTATATAGGAAATTTATTGGGAGTAGATTTTCCAGGTCAAGTATATACCAGTGAAGATTTGGAAGCCAAATATGTAGATCCCGAAGGTTCAAATATGGTTATTTATGCACAAAATCCTTCTATGAAATGGAAAGAAAAACTGGTTCCCATTACCTCAGAACAAAATATTGATCATTTCTTGTATATTACTATTGGTGTAACTGAATATTTTCCTAATCAGAAAGATTGGAAAGGTAATAAAGAGATAATTCTGGGAACTGACTATAAAATTCCATTGAAATGGATGACAGCTCTGAATGCTCCCATAACAGTTTTACAATTTACAGGAACCCTGATAAATGCAAAGGGCAAAATTATCAGAACAGGTGCAGAAGGAATTATGGCGATGCCTAATTCATTCATGGAATCAACATTTGGGTTAACTACACTTTTAGCAGATGATGACGTTAAAGATGGTTTGAAATACAAACGCAGAAAAGACTTACCTGGACATCCCCTGGTATGGAAAATATCATTACATAACCTGGTTAAAGGTTTATTAAACAAAAAATAATAATAACTACTGAACTCATTTGCTATTGATTTTTTTTAAATATACGTTTTAGTGAGTTCTGACACTGTTAAAAATATCATTAACAAAAAAGGCTGAAATTATTTCATAAAATCAAACACCTGAATAAGCATTGAATCCGCCATCAACAGGAATCACTGTTCCGGTCACAAAACCAGAAGATTCATTATCAGCAAGCCAGAGCAAAGTCCCGAGTAATTCTTCAGGTTTGCCAAAACGTTCCATTGGAGTTTGGCCGATGATTTTCTTTGCGCGGTCAGTATAGGAACCGTCTTCATTTGTCAATAAAGTCCGATTTTGATTTGTCAGGAAAAATCCAGGAGCGATTGCGTTTACCCGAATACCGACTTTTGAAAAATGTACTGCTAACCATTGCGTAAAATTACTGACCGCCGCCTTGGCACCGCTATATGCCGGGATTTTTGTAAGCGGGCAAAATGCTGCCATAGATGAAATATTAATTACAACTCCGTTTTCACGCCTGACCATTTTTTCACAAAAAACCTGGGTTGGCAATAGAGTTCCGATAAAGTTCAGATTAAAAACAAATTCAACTCCGCTCTTATCAAGGTCAAAAAAAGTCATAATCTCATTTTTTTGATCAAAATTCTTCTCTGTAAGATATTCCTCATCTGTTGTTCCCCTGGGATGATTTCCACCGGCGCCATTGATGAGTATATCACAGGTGCCCAATTCCCTCGTTACAATTTGTTCCGCTTCTTTCAAAGAATCTATCTCAAGCACATTCGCTTTTATGCCGATTGCACTTCCGCCTTTGGTTGTTATTTTCTTAGCAACTTCATCAGCCGCATTTTTATTAAGATCTAATATCGCCACTTTTACGTTACATTCTGATAGCGCCTGGGCGAAATAACTTCCCAACACACCAGCACCACCGGTAACAACCGCGACTTTGTTATTGAGATTTTTTTTATATGAAATTGGCATCGATTATTCCCCTTTTATTATTTACTTTATACTTTAGTGACAATTATTTTTTTCTAATATCCGAAAAATTCAGGTAAAAACAGTGTAATTTGCGGAATAAAAGTCACCAGCATTAATACAATTATCATCACTGCAAAAAATGGCAAAAGTATCCTGGTGATTTTGCCAATTGTCGTATGTCCGATTCCACACCCAACAAACAATACCGAACCTACCGGCGGAGTACAAAGCCCGATGCAAAGGTTCATTACCATTATAATCCCAAAATGGAGAGGTGTTATTCCAAGTTGCATTACTACTGGTAAAAATATCGGTGTAAAGATCAAAATAGCCGGTGTCATATCCATAAATGTACCAACGATCAGAAGTAATACATTGATGATCAGCAAAATGATAATTTTACTGTTTGTCAGGCCGATTAATGCAGCGCTGATATTCTGGGGAATATTCTCATAGGAAAGTATCCAGGACATTGCAGTAGAAGTTCCAATCAGTAGCATTACAATTGCAGTAGTTTCTACTGATTTCAAAAGAATTTGTGGGATTTCACCAACTTTTACTTCCTTATAAATAAATACTGACAAAATAAACGAATACAGAACCGCAATCGCACTTGCCTCAGTCGCAGTAAAAATTCCCGCAATAATTCCACCTATCACAATCACGATCAGCAATAAGCTGGGAATTGCCGATAGAAACTTTTTTAGACTTTCCCACATAGATTCACGGGAACCGACAGGATATTTTTTTACAATAGAAATAATTCCGGCAACAGTCATCAGACCCAAACCCATCAAAATTCCCGGTAAATATCCGGCAATAAAGAGAGCTGCTATTGAAACACCGCCGCTAGCCAGAGAATAGACTATCAGCACATTACTTGGCGGAATCAATAAACCGGTTGTTGATGCTGTAACAGTAACAGCAGTATTGAAATTTTTATCATACCCCTCCTTGTTCATAATCGGTATCATAAATCCACCAATAGCCGAAGTTGCTGCAACAGCAGAGCCGGAAATAGCACCGAAAAACATACAGGCCAGAATATTCACAAAAGCGAGTCCCCCGGGAAACATTCCAACGAGAACTTTGGCAAAATCTATCAATCGTCGGGCAATTCCTCCTCTTCCCATCAGTTGACCTGAGAGAATAAAAAAGGGTATTGCGAGAAGGGCAAAACTGTCGATTCCGGAAACCATTCTCTGGGCAACTGTAGTAACTGCCGGTCCTGACGATATTGTAAACAACATTGTCAAACTTGTAGCTATTCCGATACTAATGGCGATCGGAACGCTCAATGCCAGTAAAATTACAAAGCTAATAACTAATATTATTACAGATAATTCCATTTATTTCACTCCTTACTTACACAGATTTTCGGATTGATGATTTTTTTATGGCTTCTGTGATAAATTCTATTGAATACATAATCACCAAGAAACCGGAAATCGGAAGCACGAGATAAATATACCCCATTTTAATTCCAATCGATGCTGATATCTGATTCAATTGAAATGTCAAATATACAAGCCGGATGCCACCGATAATCATAATAAAAAAGGCGAAAAGCACAACAAAAGTATACACAAGAATTTCGACAACCTGTTTTTTGACTCCTGTTAATTTATAAGTAAATATGTCAATTCCGAGATGGGCTTTCGTTTTCAGAGCATAGCTTGCTCCTAATACTCCAATCCAGATCAGTAAAAAACGTGCCATTTCTTCTGTCCATGAACTGGAATTCTGCAGAATAAAACGGGTAAAAATCTGCCAGCTAACATCCAAAACGATCAATGCCATTAATCCCATCAGAAAATATTTTAGGTATTTCGTGATCCTATCAATTATTTTTTGCATAATATTTCCTTATTTATTCAACATTATTAATATCTTCAAGTAATTCATAAATTTTTGTTCCTTTATAAGAATTATGCATATCCTTAACGCAATTGCGAAAGGGTTCTTTTTCAGGATAAAGGATCTTGACCCCTGCTTCCTGCACTTTTTGTAATGCTTCTTCAGAAGCTGCTTTCCATAATTTTCTTTGGTAAACAACGGATTCGTCAATCGCCGATTGCAGCCATTCCTGTTCCTGATCGGAAAGTCCATTCCAAACCCGTGTACTCATCAGCAGAATATCCGGGACAAAAGTGTGCTCGTCAAGACAATAATATTGAGAAACTTCATAATGTCTCGAAAGATAGAAACTTGGTGGATTATTTTCTGCGCCATCAACTACTCCCTGTTGAAGTGCAGTATACAGTTCGCCCCAGGAAATTGGTGTGGCTGAGCCACCAAGTGCCTGCACCATTTCCACCGCGGTTTTGCTTTTCATAACCCGTATTTTCAAACCCCTCAGGTCTGAAGGTGTGTTAATCGGCTGATCTTTTGTGTAAAAACTCCGGCTGCCAGCATCATAATAACACATTCCCCGTAAATAATAATCATGACCTGCTAATAGTAATTTTTCCCCAATCTCTCCGTTTAAAATTTTCCATAAATGATCTTCATTTCTAAAGACATAAGGAATACTGAAAATCTTCATCTCCGGCACAAAAGACTCCATCGGACTGGCGGAAACTTTGGTCATTGCCAGACTGCCGATCTGCAATAATTCGATCAACTCCCTCTCATTACCCAACTGTCCCCCGGGATAAATATCGATCCTCATCCTGCCTTTGGACTTTTCTTTTACCAGATCCGCCATATAGAGCATACTTTTATGCACGGGATGAGTAATGTCAAGTACATGCGCTAATTTTATAACCGTGGCAGATTGCTTCTCGCATCCTGTTAACAAAATCATTATTACTGAAATAATAATTGAAGTTTTTTTCATCTACTTCCCTTTCAATGATACACTAAAATCATATTATTGCTTACCACCACAACTCTCCCGGATCACAAGTTCCGGTTTCAAAATAGTTTTCATTCTGGTTTCTTCTTTGTTGATAAGGGAAAGAACTTTTTCAACAGCAACTCTCCCGATCTGTTCTGTGGGTTGTTTAATCGTAGTCAGGGGCACTTGACAATAGCATGATCTTTCGATATCATCAAAACCAACTATGGCTACATCCTCTGGAATTTTCAAACCCTTTTCAGTCAAAGCTTTCTCAAAGCCCAATGCGCTCAGATCATTATAGGCAAAAACCGCCTGTGGTCTGTTTTCCATTTTAACAAACCTCTGAGCGATCATATATCCGGAATTATAATCATTTTTCTCACCGAAATAGGGAAAATGAAAAATAAATTCCTCGTTCATCGGAATATTGTATTTTTTTAATGCCTCCAGATAACCGGATTTTCGTATTCTTCCAAGAAGATTTCCTTTTTCTGCATTTATATATCCTATCTTCTTATGTCCGAGTTTCACCAAATGTTCAGTCGCCATAAATGCACCGAGTTTATGATTCGTTCCCACCTGGTAAATGTCATCATCTTCAATAAATGACACAATAACATAGGGGAATTTATTTGCATGTAAACTCCTGATCATCGGAGTTGCTTTGTATAAATGGTTCATAGAAGCAATGATCAATCCATCAACACCTGATTTCATATAATGACGAATTTGGGCATCTTCTTTTGCTTCCTCTCCGGTAGTATTGGCAAGTAAAAGATTGTAGCCATGTTCAGAAGCATTTTGCTCAACACCGTGTGCAATCATCGAAAAATAAGGGCTTTTCAAATCATTTAATACAAGACCAATAGAATTATGCTCCGAAATTATTTTTTTCTTTTGCCTGGAAACGTATGTACCTTTACCAATCCTGGTAAAAAGCACACCTTCAGTAATCAGTTCTAATATTGCCTTTTTAATAGTAATCATACTAACTTTATAAAAATCAGTAAGCTTTCGCTGAGATCCTATTGATTCACCAGGTTGAATTTCACCGGATTCTATTTTTCTTTTAATATCTTTGGCAATTTGTTTATAAAATGGAGTAGGATCTTCATTGTCCAATAACATACCTAATTCTCCTTATATTATCTTATGCATCATAGGAGCCTGAAATAGCGTCTCCACTTTCTTCAGTCCATTTAGTATGAAAAAATTCACCCCGTGGTTTATCTGTTCTTTCATAAGTATGAGCGCCAAAATAATCACGCTGTCCCTGCAATAAATTTGCAGGCAGTCGCTCAGATCGATATCCGTCATAATAGGATAGAGCAGTGCTGAATGCCGGAACAGGTACACCCATTTCAATAGCCTTGCTGATGACTTTTCTCCAGGCAGCCTGAGTATTATTAATCGCATTTTTAAAATAATCATCAAAGAAAAGATGCTCGAGTTCTGCATTTTTTTCATAAGCATTTTTGATCTTTCCGAGAAATTGACTTCTGATAATGCATCCGCCACGCCACATAAGGGCAATGCCGCCATAATTCAGGTTCCAGCCATATTCTTTTGCCGCAGATCGCATTAATTGGTATCCCTGAGCATAGGAAACAATTTTGCTCGCATAAAGAGCATCGTGAATATCCTTGATAAATTGCTCTTTATCACCATCAAATTTAACTTGCGGGCCAGATAATATTTTCGATGCTATGAGCCGTTCATCCTTTAAAGCTGACAGAAAACGGCTGAAAACCGCTTCACCTATCAGAGTCAGAGGCTGCCCCAATTCCAGGCTGGTTATAGCCGTCCACTTTCCGGTTCCTTTTTGACCTGCTGTATCAAGGATCACATCTACCATCGGCTTGCCGGTCTTATCATCTTCAGTACTTAAAATATCCCTGGTAATTTCTATCAGGTAGCTGTCAAGAACGCCTTTGTTCCATTCTCCAAAAACCTTTGATATTTCCTTAGCATCCATACCAATTGACTTCATCAAAAAATAGGCTTCGCAGATCAATTGCATATCACCGTACTCAATTCCATTATGAACCATTTTAACAAAATGTCCGGCGCCATTTTCGCCTACCCAATCACAACAGGCTTCGCCGCCTTCTGCTTTTGCAGAAACGTCCTGAAAAATATCTTTCACATATTGCCAGGCTTCCAGACTGCCTCCGGGCATAATGCTCGGGCCTTTCCTGGCGCCTTCTTCACCGCCGGATACACCTGTCCCGATATAAAGCAATCCCTTGTCTTCAACATATTTTGTACGGCGAATCGTATCATGAAAATTACTATTCCCGCCATCAATAATTATATCACCCTGTTCAAGATGGGGAATTAATTTATCAATAAAATCATCTACCGCTTTGCCGGCCTTCACAAGTAGCATTACCCTTCTGGGACGTTTTAAAGATTTTACAAATTCCTCTATCGACATTGTGCCTGTAATGTTCTTATGATCTTTGGCCGCGCCATTTATAAAATTATTAACTTTTTCAACTGTTCTGTTATAAACTGAAATTTTATGACCATGATCACTCATATTTAATACCAGGTTTTGACCCATTACTGCGAGTCCAATTAATCCTAAATCACTTTTTGACATTTCTTTTTTCTCCTGTTTATTGCTAACAAATTACTTTTCTATCACTTAAATATATCATCTTTTAACCCGGGCATTGCCTCTCCAAATATTCCATATTTGTTCTTCGTCTGCTGGCTGAGCATAGTCGGTTAACATTGTAGTTGCAAGAGCACCGGTTGCCCAACCAAACTGAATCCACTTTTCCGCTTCCCAGCCTTTAAGCATGGCGTAAATCAAACCACCGACAAAACCATCTCCACCACCGATACGGTCAAGTACTGTTATTTGTCTCGGCTCGACAACATGCCAATTTTCATCTTCAAGCATTATAGCACCCCAAAGATGACTATTGGTATTGATGACCTGGCGAAGTGTGGTTGCAAATGTCGAAGCATTTGGAAATGCCTTTTTTACATTGCTAATCATTTCTTTAAAACCATTTATTTTTGCAGAAATATCTTTACCTCCTGCCTCGGGACCTTTAATACCAAGACAAAGTTGAAAATCTTCTTCATTGCCTACGAGAATATCAGAAATTTTAGCAATTTCCGTGAATATTTCCCGAAGTTCCCCTTCACGATTTTTCCAGAATGAAGCGCGATAATTCAGGTCAAAACTTATCCTACAGTCATGCTTTTTTGCAGATCTCGCAAGTTCGAGACAAAAATTTCCCGTATCCGGAGATAGAGCAGCAATAAGACCTGAGAGATGAATTACCCGCACACCTTCTTTACCAAAAATCCGATCAAGATTAAAATCTTTTATATTCAGCGTTCTGCCAACTTCACCGGCACGGTCGTTTTGCACTCTTGGGCCACGGGAACCGTAACCACTATCTGCAATATTGAACTGGTGCCGATATCCCCATGGATTTCCCTGTGGAATTTCCGGTCCTTCAAATTCCATCATACGGCTTCTGAGATTACTTTTTATAAATTGTGCTATTGGACTATTCTCAACAAAAGTAGTGAGAACTTTCACAGGCAAGCCAAGATATGAAGCAATACTTGCTACATTTGTTTCAGCACTTGTGGCTTGCATCCGGAACATATTGCTTGAATGAACCGGCTGTTGGTTTGCAGGTGTGATACGCACACCCATACTTGTGGGAACAACCAAAGACCAGGTAAAATCTTTTCTAAGTTTTATGCTCATTCTTTCTCCATCTATTTAAGTAAAATTATATTTCTATCATTTTGATTTATTCATTTAGTCTATACAACATTTCACCTGCTTTTGGTACAAAAAGAATGGATTCTTCCTCGCGGTTTTTCCATTCTTCAATATTAATTGAATCAGGATCAAGATAACCCAGGTTGACACTTTCACATTCTTCCCGGGAAATTCCAGTTGCCAGGGTGACTTTGATCCGCGATTTTTCAATACCGGTTTCAGCATCGTAAGTTCCTTGTCCTTTCAAATGTGTTGAATGTGCCAATATTCCCCAAGGATAACTTTTAAACCGGTCCCATTGTTTCAGGAAATAATCCCGCACATGATAGCCCACTTCCTTAATAAATTTTCCATGAGTAAAGGAAATTTCAGTAATATGAGGAGCATAAATAATGACTTCACCGCCATCAGCAATTACCGGATCAAGTTTATACATTCCCTTCGCCCCTGTCCAGATCTCATCGTACATCTCCGGAATTACAGATAGAACTTTTTTAAAAGATTTTTGGTAATAATTAATATGAATCTGAGAAGAAAGATTAACAGCCTCATTCCAAACCCTGTTCGGTTCACCTGCAAATACTCCGGCAAGCCCGTTTCCATTTACAACATAACAAATAAAAGAAGTTGGTATATCAATAAAGGATGCCGCTTTATTTATGGCTGCCCTGACACTTGTCTCTTTTTTGCCGATAATCCTGATACTTGTTTCAATTGCACCGAGCCAGTGGGTAAAATCAATAACTTCCTGCCCTGCGATTCCCGGAATAAAATATTTATAACCACCTGAAAAGCCAGCCACTTCATGAGGAAAAACCGGACCACAAATTATGATATGGTCATAGTCGTAAATCATTTTGTTAATTTTAATGGGAACTTCCATTGAAAGAGTGTTGTTTGATAATTCCTCTACTTCCGACTTGCTCAAAATCCCGGCAGTTATAAATGTATCAGGATTTTCCCAATGGTGGTTAAAAATATTAACACCGGTATATTTCTCGTCCATCTCATTTTCACTTATCTCAAGATGTTTCAGAATCTTCTTCTTAGACATAAGTTGATGAGTGCCAAGGGCTATTAGGAAATCCAAAGATTTTACTTTTTTCCATAGCAACTCATATAGCTGACGAAAAAACAATCCTGCTGGCCCACTGCGAGTATTATCGGGAATAATGACTATAATTTTTTTCCCTGACAATGCTCGTTGCCCAATAGTTTTTGATAAAATCTGTCGGATTTCATTAACTTTTAGATTTTTACTTGCTTGTTTTTTTAAAGAATTCATAATGTTTATTTTCTCAATTAAATTATCACTTTCAAACTGTGTATACCTTATATACCTTGTAGCATAATATATGCTCAAAAATTTCTATAGGCAAGTTTTTAATTATCACCGTAAGTTATTAAAAACAAATAAGTTAATCTGGGATGTTATTAAATATTTGAGCATTAATTGATTATTTTGGGAATAAAGAAATATTGAAGGAACATATAATTGCCTTTTTATGTTCTCGCAAATATCCAATTGAAATAGTGCTGAAAGCCTAGGATTGGGCGATTAAACAAAGGGATAATGAAGAAACAGCACGAAATCTATCGCGACAAGAAAATCTGTCTATAAGCAGCTATCAAAGTCGCTCACGTATATGTTAACCAGTAAAATAAATAGGGCTCTATGTGATTTATCGTGGGTAAAATCTCTTTATGAAACAAAAAATTGATACACGCAGGAGAAATGATTTGGGAGGTCGGTAGTGAATGGAAATTTTAAAACCAGTTAAGCGGCTGTCATCAATTTTGAATTGCCACGAGTTTCAACTCGTGGATATAGATATTATACAAGTTAACAAGGGCTTTAGCCCATCAATTTATCTGCCCGGGAGTTTTTCCAATATAGGATTGTAATTTGATATTCTCCTTCAAATACTCGGGGTTAAAACCCCGAACCGTTTATTAGACTTTTTTGAATCCACGAGATAAATCTCGTGGCAATTCAAATCTAGTGGCAGTTCAAATCATTGATTAATCTAAAA
>JAOZSR010000183.1 GCA_029939575.1 Fidelibacterota bacterium | reverse complement strand
AACGAAGACTGGATTGTAGGCAAATTACAGGGAGTTTTTGAGGCGATTTCACAAGATAAACCGCCTGCTGGTAGCTGTCCACAAGGTAGGTTGGATTGGTGGGAGCGAAAATTCTGTGATTATAGGGAGGTGTGTGAATGGTAAAACATACTGAGGCAATGATACAAAAGTCCATTATAGATTTATTGACATGGAAAGAAAAAACAGAGGACATATATTGGTTCAGGGCCGGGAGCGGAGCCATGAAACTTGAATCCGGCAGGTATTTTAAAACAGGTCGGCCGGGAGTGCCTGACATTTGTTGCCTTAAGGAAAAGTTTTACGGATTAGAAATAAAGACAGCAACCGGCAGGCAATCCCAGAACCAAAAGCAAGCAGAGGCAGATATAAAGGCGGCCGGTGGTCTGTATTTTATCGTCCGAAGTGTGTCGGATGTTAAAGAGATTTTTGGGTGGAGTTGACTTATGAATCTAATTATAATAAAATCATTAAGTGTGGATAGGGTAGCTCCTGAACACCTGTCTTCCGAACAGGTTTCCACACATTATTCTTATCGGAATATATAGTTACGGAGGCTATATCGTGTATAAACAAGTCGGTCGGTCAGAGCATACAAGATTAAAACAAAAGAATTTAAAATATTTTCTTGAAGTTTATTTTTGTATCACAAAGGCAATCCTTGCGAAAAATAAATGGGCAAATCAAAAAATGTTTTATGCTGATATTTTTGCAGGAGATGGTGGAGAAGAAAATATATCCGGCTCACCTGTTATTTTTGAAAATGTAAATTATGATTACAAAATACCATGCAGCCCAATTTTTATTGAAGAAAATCCAGTTACTGTACATAGGTTAGAATCTAAAATAGTTTCTCCTGTAATTAATAATAAGAATGAAAATATCCTTCCTTATATATCTCCTTTAAAAAATCAATACGGTCTTTTATACGTTGATCCGAATGGCGATCCTCCATTTAATTTATTATCTCGATTCTATCAAAAAAGAAATACAAATAAAATTGATTTATTAATATATTTTTCAGGCACAACTATCAAAAGATGTCTCAAGGCGCCTTCTACAAAAAGGAATGTAAATTTAAAAAATAATATTTTATCATTACCTAAAAAACATTGGCTTATCAGAAGTTTTGTGGGTAAACATCAATGGTCTTTTTTATTAGGGACAAATTGGATTGATTTTCCGAAATTAAAAAAAATTGATTTTTATAAAATTGATTCAAAATACGGACAAAATATTCTAAATAATATTAATTATACAGCAAAAGAATTAAAAAGTTTAAATATAACAAAACAAGCAAAACAACTATTATTGTTCGAGGAGGATTAGTCATGGAAGAACGGATGATCAATGATTTAAAGCCACATTTAATTAATGAAAGAATTTATAAAGATACATACGATCATAGTCTTATCAAGAGTATTGAAGAATATGGGCTACGAGGTACGGTAGAGATAACCAAAGACGATGTGATTATCTCAGGCCATAGACGATGGCACGTATGCCAGGAATTAGGATATGAAACAATTCCTGTAACGGTTCTTGATGAAACAGACCCGGACAAATTAATTGAATATCTCATCAGGATGAACCAGGCCTCCAGGTTAAGAACAAATGAACAGATTGCCAGGGAGTTTGATGTCTTGATGGAGATTGAAAATAAGAGAGCTAAGGAAAGACAGGGGGAAAGAATAGATTTAAAACCTAACATTAAGGAAAATTTTCCTGAAAGTAAAAAAGACACTGGTCAATCCAGAGACATAGCAGCCGAAAAACTAAATACCGGCTGGTCAGGCAGGACAGCGGAAACAGCCAGTAAAGTTGTTGAGTATGCAGACGAGATAGAGACAGAAGAACCAGAAATTGCACAAGTAATTAAAGATACCCTTAATACAAAAAGCGTACATGCCGCAAACAAAGTTGTTATAGAACACAAGAAACCAAAACAATCAATTAAAACAATGAATGCTACGAATGATAACATCGAATGGGCTAAATGGAGCTGGAACCCGATCACAGGTTGCAAATTTGGTTGTAAATATTGTTATGCAAAAGATATTGCGATGAGATTCGATGGACATTTTAATCCAACTTTTCATAAAGACAGGTTGTCCGCCCCATCAAATACAACAATCCCAAAACAAAAAACAAATGAAATAGGCATTAAAAATGTATTTGTATGTTCAATGGCTGATTTATTTGGTGATTGGGTTAATTCAGAATGGATACAATCGGTTATAGATATATGTGAAGATCAAAACCAATGGAAGTACCTTTTTCTTACTAAAAATCCAGGAAGATATCTTGATTTTGATTTCTCAAAAAACTGTTGGCTTGGAGCATCAGCAACAAATCAAAGACAATTTAATAAGGCAATGTCAACTTTTGCGTTAATGAAGTCAGACAATATTAGATTTATCTCTTTTGAACCTCTTAACGAAGTTATTAATACTGGAATAGAAACATTTGAGGGAAAACCTTTTGATTGGATGATTATCGGAGGAAGATCAAAAAATTCTAAAATGCCAGCTTTTCAGCCTGAATGGGAATGGGTAGAACATCTTCTCCTTTACGCCAGGGCTGAAAATATCCCCGTATATTTTAAACCGAATTTAATAGTTAGACCAAAAGAATATCCTCATGAAATTTGAATTAAGAGATTATCAAATAAAAGCCTTAAATGTTATTGACCGTGACCTGCAAACCATGCCTGAAGTGCTTTTGCAAGGGATCACCG
>JAOZSR010000110.1 GCA_029939575.1 Fidelibacterota bacterium | reverse complement strand
TGAAATAGGATGAAAGAAACCAACATATTCGACTACCGTTATTTTTACCGAAGATACCTTCCTCATATTCAGCCGGTCGATACCATTCTGTTTGTCACTTATTCCGTAAAATTTGAGTATCCCAATAGTTTTTATGAAAGCTTAAAAAGAAAAAAAGATGATTTTTTAAAAGGGCTTAAGCATATTTCGGAAAAAGATCAAAAAGAAAAGATGTATAATTTTAACAAATCACAGTTTGATATTACTGACAACTTCATTGCTAAACTCATAAAATCACCAGAATGGTTAAGAAACCCACAGATTGCCAACATTATAAAAAATAGTCTGTTTTACAAACACAAAAAAGAATATGATCTGATTTGTTACTGTATAATGCCGAATCATGTTCATATTTTGATTAAACCGCTTTTTAAAACTGAAGACAGACCCTTTTCAATAGCAAGTATTATGAAGAATCACAAAAGTTATACAGCGGTAAAATCCAATGAAATATTAAAAAGAAACGGACAATTCTGGCATTGGGGTTATTATGATCACTACATTAGAGATGAAAAGGAATTTTATAACGTGATTCGTTATATATTGAATAATCCGGTAAAAGCGGGATTGGTTAAGAACTATGAAGACTGGGAATTTAGTTGGGTTGACGAAGAAGCAATTCAATTATAAATGTTTTTTGATAAAATAATATGATTGTAACTTAATTATATTTTAATTGTACCCTAAACCTCCGGTTCGGAAAATGCGAAGCAGGAGCTTCGCGGTACAGGTTTATTTGGTGAATGCAAAGCAGAGCTTCGCGGTACGGTGAAACAGAAATATTATGGAAAAAAGAAAATGATGAAAAACACAAAAAAAATTATTAATTTATAATGTTTTGAAAGAACAAGGCTCCTCGCAAAGTAATCTGTGGGAAAAGCTCTGGTTATTTACAATAATTATTCTTCGCCATCTACTGAATCATCCCGTCTGTAAAACGGCGGATATAATCAATTATAATATTGAAATTTATAAAAAAATTAAATCTTTTGACACTTACTTAATAAATAAAGGAGAAAACAATGAAACTTATAATGCTTGGCCCCCCGGGAGTAGGAAAAGGTACCCAGGCCCAAAAATTATGCAAAGAATTTGACATGAAACAAATCTCAACCGGTGATATTCTTCGGGAAGCAGTAAAAAACAAAACACCTCTTGGTGAAGAGGCAAACAGCTATATGACCCTGGGAAAACTTGTGCCTGATTCGGTAATGTTAGGATTAGTTGAGAATACATTGTTCAATGACAATGCCCCGACATCATATATTTTAGACGGTTTTCCCAGAACAGTACCACAGGCCGAGGGATTAACCAAACTTTTCAAAGAGCATAATGATGAAATAGATATCATACTTTTATTTGAAGCCGATTCATCTATGATTGTAGAGCGACTTTCTGCCAGGCGTACCTGTAAAGATTGTAAAACAGTCTACAACCTTATCTCTATGCCTCCGAAAACAGAAGGTGTTTGTGATCATTGTAATGGTGAATTGTATCAAAGAGATGATGATAAAAAAGAAACAATTCAAAATCGACTAAAAATTTACACCAAACAAACAGAACCTTTAGTTGACTATTACTCTACAACTGGAAAAGTAAAGCGTGTAGAAGCGGCCGGATCTCCTAATGAGGTGTATCAACTTACCCGGAAACAAATTGTTAAATAATATTGACATCTTAAACTATATGGAATCGTAAATCTGTCTTTCCGTCGAAAGCCGGACATAGTCTGAGGAAGAGTAGCAATGAAGAATCTCATCGATAATTGTAGAAGATTCTTTCAGTCAAAAACCTGATTGTAACCATTCATACCTCATTCAAAATGACAGCAAATTTGCTTTTTACGGAATTGTAAAACTAATATTATTCTAAAACAGTTGGGAGTTTGAAATGATCACACTAGGCATTACAGGCGGATTAGGTGTGGGAAAAACCACAATATCAAAACTTTTTAAAGCAAAAAACGGATATATGTTTGATGCTGACACAATTGCAAAACAAATCCTTTTTCATAACCTTGATGTTAAGAGGGAAATAATTGAATACTTTGGGATAAATGTAATCCAAAATGGAAAAATTGATACTGCCAATCTTGCCAATCTTGCTTTTGCAAACAAAACCAATCAAGAGGCTTTAAATAATATTATCCATCCCAGAGTTATTGAAGAATTTAAACATCAGGTAGAACAAGAAAAACAAACACATGATCTGTTTATTGTAGATGCTCCTCTTATTTTTGAATCAGGACTTGATGCCTATCTTGATTACACTATCTTTGTTTTTACAAAATTCAAAACCAGATTTAGACAGGCAATAAATCGCGGCAACTTGTCTTTGGAACAAATAAATAAACGAATTGCCCTCCAAATGCCAGAAGAGAAAAAAAGAGTTTTGGCAGATTTTACAATTGATAATAATGGAACAATGGAAGATCTGATAACTCAGGTAGACCTATTATATAAAAAAATAGTTGAATAATATAACTTTTCAAAAACCCTGTTGATTCATTAACTTAACCAATTAATTCTATATTTAACAATAATTCTTAGTGTCAAGAATACTTTCGATTCAAAAATGAAAAATCTTATTCTAAAAATTTTTCATTTTTGGTTCTATTGTTATAAATTACAAGGGTTTTTATTTTATTAGGACGCTTGAATGATTAGATCACCAAAGATTTCAAAAACATTTATTTACACATTATTTACCTTGTTTCTGGCATTACAGCTGTCAGGTCAGGAAAAACAACATTTAAAATTTATTTCTAATTTAAAAATAATTAACGAATCAGATTCAACACAATGTGTTCAGCACAATCCTACATTTAGCTGGAAAATAGCGGACAGCTTAAAAAATTCACCTTTGATAATGGAAATATATAACATCACTCAGCAGGATGACTCATTAATTTGGCAATCCGATAGTTTAGAATTAAATGATACACAATATACTTATAAAGATATCAATAATATCAAAGATGGTCATAAATATTCATTTAATATTCGTGTAAATCACAATAAAACCGACTGGTCGCAAAAACAAACCTGTACTTTTATTATGAATACACCTCCCGATATTCCCAATCTTTTACTTGAACAAAATTATATTTTTAGGGAATCCAAAATACTACTTCCTTTTTTAATTTCCCGAGATAATCAAAAACCGGCCAACTTACTTTCTTACCAAATCAGAATTAGTAAAGACAGTTTGGCAAGGGACCAGATAATTGAAGTAGATTCAGTGGAATATACTGTATCCGGAGACAGTTTGTTTTTTGAAGCCCCAGACATATTTGAGGAGAATGGCAGCTATTTTTATTGTTTACGCTCTTTTGACGAAGTAGAATATTCCAATTGGTCAAATCCGGTAAAATTTTCAATAAACAGGATAAACGAGCCACCTCTGCCATTTAACCTTGTATCGCCCAATGATAATATTATTTTATCACCAAACGTTTCTCTGTCATGGCGGGAAACCAGTGACCCTGATCAAAATCTGGGAACCGGATTCCAAAATTATCTGATATCTATCGCTACTGATTCGTCATTTCAAAATCTCATCCGAAAAATATCCGTCCCCCCATTGGTTACAACCTATCAAATTAAAGATCTCGAAAACCATCTTCCCTATTTCTGGAAAATTACTGCAATTGACAAATTCGGATTGCAAACAACATCAAACCAAACCTTTACATTTACTCTTAATTATGAAAATTCACCACCCAATCCCCCTCTCCTGATATCGCCGCAAAACAATAAAGTCCTTAAGCCACATGATTTTTTTATTTGGAAATTAACAGGAGATAATGATAAATATGATAAAATTTCTACTGAAATAATAATCACCCGACCTGGTAAATCCATGCCAATTATTAAAACCCTGCTTTCAGATTCGATCATGCAGGCGATTAATTTTTCAAAAATTAGCGGGATATTTTCAAACTATGATAATAGTATTTATTTCTCCCTGAACAATCTGCCCGATTTAAATAAATTGCAAGATGCCGGTTATTACCAACTTAAAATAAATCTATTGGATAACTGGGGAGGGAAAACATCATCAAACTGGCGAAATTCAATTTTTCAATTCGATGACAATATCAACCAGGCTCCCAATCAACCGAGTGGTGGTTTTTCTCCGGATTCAGTTGTAATTAATAAAAATTTTCCGGTCTTTAGCTGGAGTCCTTCCCAGGACCCGGATGTTGCAGATATATGCCGCTATCAAATTATGATAAGCAGAGATCCGAATTTTCAGACAAATACAAAAATTAACATAAATACAAAATATGGTATTAATATCATAAAAATAAAAAACCATCTGGTAGAAAATTCACAGTATTTTTGGAAAGTTCGCTCTTTGGACCTTTCTGAGACAAAATCTCAATGGTCAAGATTAAATACATTTTGGGTGAACAGAATAAATGAACCTCCAAGAGGACCTGTTGAAATTATCAATCCAAGACGACTTGATGAAGTCAATCCGACAACTCTTTTTTCCTGGAAAGCGACCACAGACCCAGACCCTTTTGATAAAATTAATTATATTTTTGAAATTGATGAAAAAAAGGATTTTTCTTTCCCAATTATCCACCACCAGATAAATTTGGAATCTTCAGATCAAACTTTCGAAGAATACCGGAAAGTTCTAAATCAAATTACAGGATATACAAAATTAATTGATAACGAGTTGTATTACTGGCGAATCATGGCCATAGACGAAGAGGGATTGTTAAGTAACTCTCCAAAATTCCCAACCCGGATTGTTTTTAATTCCCACAATAATCCACCGGCCCGCCTGACATCCGGATTTTCAATAACAGAAGGCCAAATAGTTCTTACGAGTCGTCCTGATTTTAAGTGGGCAAAAACCACAGATCCGGACTTCACTGACTTTCACAACACAATTAACTATGAAATCCAAGTTTCTCCCACTACTCAATTTTCCCCAGACAATACTATTTCCTATCGATCAGGCAGAGGAATTAGTCATATTTTACTTCCCCAGAATTTGGCGGAAAACAAAACATATTATTATCGGGTACGCGCCTTTGACCAATATAATTCCTATGCTGAATGGTCGCCGGTGATCTCCTTTATTGTTAACGAAAAAAAAGAAGCACCTTATAAACTGAACAGTAATGTTGTTCCTAAAGATTCAATGACTGTTAGTAATTTACAGCCAATGATATCCTGGCAACCTGTTTCCGACCCTGATCCCGATCATGATGAAAATACTACAAGTTATATCATTCAATATCTACCCTCAGAGTTTTTAAATACTGATGAGCAAGATAAAAATACCAAAGAAATCAAAAGTCGTCCAAATATAAATTCAATAAAACTCCCAGAGTTAGAAGAAAACAAATATTACTGTTATAGAATTGCATCAGTTGACCCGGACAACAATCACTCTGATTTCTCTAAACTCTATTTTTTTAAAGTAAATAGTATTTCTGAACCTCCGGAAAATTTTACTCTGTACTCACCTTATAATCAGCAAGATTCAGTATTAACTAATCTCTGCTTTAAGTGGAAAAAATCAATTGATCCAGACCCGGGCAACAAAGTGTTTTATTATATTTATTATGGCAAAGATTCTTTGTTTACAACTGATTACAGACGAATACAAATTGATCAGCAAAATGGGGATACTATAAAATACTGTCCAATGGAACAGATGCTCCCCTCTTCTAAATATTTCTGGAAGGTTTCTGCTGAGGATGTTGCAGGAAATAAAGTCTGGGGCTCGGCAAGCAACACAAAACCATTTGTTTTTTATACTTATGGATATAAAGCAACAAAAGTGACCAAACAATCAGATCCCTTTATTCTTTTCCAAAATGTCCCAAATCCATTCAATAGAGAAACCAAAATAAAATATGAAGTTCTGGAATATTGTGATCTTGAATTAACAATATATAATCTGCTTGGAAAAAAAATTAAGCAACTGGCCGGGGGGTATCATTTTACCGGAGTCTATTTTGTATATTGGAATGGCACTGATTCACATGGTTCATCTGTTCCCGGTGGAATGTACCTTTGTCGTTTAAAATCAGGAAGAGCAGTAGCGCACAACAAGGTTATTCTGCTAAGATAATAGTCTTGGGTCAGAGATGTCTTTGGTAAGATATTACAACTTGTTTTTCAAGGGGTTATTTATTATTCTGCTAACAATTTTTCAACATCTTTTAATAACTGTTTCAAATCAATGGGTTTTGTGAAAATCGCTTTAGCACCTAAAGTTTTTGCACTTTCCAAATAAACAGTTGGATCAGAATGACCTCCACCGGAAATAGCAATGATGTTCTGCAATGGCTCTTTTTCCTTGAGTTCCCTAATAAATTCAAGCCCATCTTTATCTGGCATAATTATATCTGTAATTACAATATCAAATTTTGAATTTTGAAACAGGTTAATACCCTCGTTGCCATCATTAGCCAAAATCACTTCATAGCCCCGTACTTCAAAAAAATATTTAAAGGTTTCTCTAGCTGTTTTTTCATCATCAACAAATAAAATTTTATATGACATAATGCCTCTCCAATTATCTATTATCCTTTCTATTATCAATATCAACATATAGGTTGATATTTTCAACAGGAAAATAAGAAAATATACTCCTGCTCACAATTTTTCTCTTGGCTATAATGCTCCACCGGATAGTCCTATACGGACTGCCCATTTATATAAGACCTTTATCTGAGAAACTGGTGTAATCTTTTCCGGCAATTATAATATGATCCAACACAGGAATATTCATTGTTTTTCCACTTGCAACTACTTGTTTTGTCAGCATGATATCCTCCTGGCTGGGTTCGAGGTTTCCACTGGGATGATTATGAACCAGGATTATTCCAGCCGCCATATGCAATAAAGCCACCCTAAAAACCTCTCGTGGTGACACAACTGAGGCATTTAATATTCCTTCTGAAATAACTGAATCCCCGAGTATTTTATTATTAGTGGCAAGCAGTATGACGAGAAACATCTCTTTTTTTAAATATCTTAATTTTGGTCCATAGATTTCAGCTACCTGTCTGGATGAATGGATTATTTGATCCGGGGAATTGCCTGTTTCCGATTCTATTCTACAGGATAATTGCATGGCAGCGGCTATTGTCACTGCTTTGGTCTGTCCGATACCTTTAACCTTTAAAGCCAATATTTCGTTATAATCCATTTTCGAAAGATGTAGCAGTCCATTAGCTTTTGAGAGCAATTCCCGAGATAGGTCAAGAGCGGAAGATGGACCAATTCCTGTCCGTAGAATAATGGCTATTAATTCCGCATCTGATAATTTAAACGGTCCAAATTTGATTAATTTTTCCCTTGGCCGTTCTGTTTTCGGCCATTTTGTGATCGGCAATTTATAATAAGCAGGTTCTTTAGCTTTCATAGTTATTTTCTCCAATATCAAAAAATTGAATAAAAATAATTGTATTTACAACAATGTTGGCAATCAATTCATATATTAATTTGAGCAGCTCAAAAAACAAGGTTTGAATAATCTTTAATTGATTGTAACCATTGGTATACTCATTATTTACTTTAAATTCCCTCAAAACGATTATTTTGTCAAAGTTTAGTACCAGGAGAATGCCTGCTAATTTATAATTGGATTATGTTAAACCATTCAGGCTAAACCAATCATTTTATAATTTTAAATATTACCATATTTGCACTTATTTCTTAGATTTCAAATTACTATCCAGTACAAAAGTTACTGGGCCCCGATTGATTAAATTAACATCCATCATAGCCCCAAAATTTCCGGTTTGGACTGGGATATTTAATTCCCTGAACTTATTAACAAAATACTCATAAAGTTGTTTACCTTTGCCCGGATCAGCAGCATTATTAAAGCTGGGTCGTCGTCCTTTTCTACAATCAGCACACAAAGTAAACTGTGAAATAATAAGCACACTTCCGGAAATGTCCCGGATCGACAAGTTCATTTTTCCTTCTGTATCTTCAAAAAATCGTAAATCAGCAAGTTTTTTTGCTAAATAATCGGCGTCTGCATACTCATCATCATGATTAACACCGAGAAGGATTACCATTCCGGATTCAATAGCCGCGGTTACTTTTGAATCGATTTCAACACTTGCTTTACCGGTTCGTTGAACTACGGCAATCATTATTCCACCCAAATATTTTTTTCGCCATATTTCTCTCGTAGCGTTGCTAATAATTCTTTGTGAGGGGCAGCTTTAAACTGTTTAACTCTGATAGTTTTTATATTTTTAAATTTATCAAAGAGATGAAAAATAATTTCACAATCTCCGTCATATTTTCTAACTATAGTATCAATGTTATCAATATCGGCATTCTTAACTTTATTAGCATCAAGTTTAATGTGGATTAGCCGGGACTGTCGATTTAACAAACCATCCAAAGGAGAAATATTATCAACCAGGATTTTTCCATCCTCACCGGGACGACAGCTTACTTTACCCTGGACAAAAACCGGAAAATCAGTAATTACTAAATCTTTAAATTTCTCATAGATATCAGCAAAAGTAATACATTCAACTTTTCCGGCAATATTTTCAAGAGTAAAAAATG
This sequence comes from Fidelibacterota bacterium, assembly GCA_029939575.1. Lineage (GTDB taxonomy): Bacteria > Fidelibacterota > UBA2242 > UBA2242 > JAOZSR01 > JAOZSR01. Next base: position 1,832 of record JAOZSR010000110.1, on the reverse strand, counting down.
CATATTTCCTGCTTTTCCGGTCAAATTGCACGCTAATAGATGTTACAATACCGCCAACCTTCAACTGGTTATTGTTATAATCTTCTAAGGGTTTTGTAAATGTAAAGTTGGAAAAGATCTCTAATTCCTGAGTATATTTATCGAGTGGGTGGCCATTGAGAAAGAGTCCGGTTAATTCCTTTTCCCTATTTAATCTTTCCACTTCATCCCAGGGAGTTACTTCGGGAAGTTGTGGAATTGCAATTAATGAATTGCCGGAATCACTGTTCCCAAACAAACTAGCCTGCCTGGTTGATTCTTCAGCCTGGATTTTCTGTGCATAAAGGACGGCTGTATCGATTGAGTGAAATTTTTGAGCCCGAGTGCCATCCAGACAATCAACCGCACCTGCCCCAATCAGACACTCAAGGGCTTTTTTATTTGTTTTCTTTAAGTCTAATTCCTTGACAAAATTAAAAAATGATCCGGAAAACTTTTTGTTTTTTTTCCGGGCAGCAACTATACTTTCAGCAGCCTTTGTACCCATATTTTTAATTCCATTTAATCCATATCTTACATTAGCACCCTCTGTAGAGAAATTAACCTGGCTTTTATTAATATCCGGTGGCAACAACTTTAATCCCAACTTCTTTACCTCGTCAGCTAAAATAATAATACGATCAGTATTATTTTGCTCACTGGTCATATTGGCAGCCATAAAATCTGCCGGGTAATGAGCTTTCAGATACCCAATTTTATAGGCTAACACTGCATAAGCAGCAGCATGACTTTTATTAAATCCATACTCAGCAAATTTTAAAATTAATTCATATATCTCAGAGGCAATTTTTTCACTGATTCCCTTTTTCTCTGCTCCATTGATAAATTCAACTTTGAGACTCTCGAGTGTTTTCAGCTTCTTTTTACTCATTGCCCGACGCATTTCATCTGCTTTTCCAAGTGAAAAACCACCAACAACACTTCCAATCTGCATTACCTGTTCCTGGTACACAATGATGCCATAAGTATCTTTTAAAATTGGCTCCATAGAATCATCGAGCAATTTAATCTCAGATATTCCTTTTTTGCGTTTAATAAAATCATCAATCATACCCATCGGGCCTGGCCGGTAAAGAGCATTCATCGCGATCAGGTCTTCGATTCTTGAAGGTTGAAGTTTTTTGAGGTATTCTCGCATACCAGAAGATTCAAACTGGAAAACACCAACAGTTTTTCCTTCACCAAAAAGTTTAAACGTTAATTCATCATCCATAGGAATTGAATTTACATCCAGATCGATACCTTTTTCCTTGAGCATAGCAATTGTATTTTTTATTACACTAAGATTTCTTAAACCTAAAAAATCTACTTTCAGTAACCCAATATCGTCAATACATTTCATATCAAATTGGGTGGTAATATCTCCATTTGTCGGTTTTTGGAGTGGTACATAATCAGTCAAATCACCAGGAGCGATTACAACACCTGCTGCATGTGTTGAAGAATGTCGGTTTAAACCCTCTAAAATTTTAGATATTTCAAACAATTTTTTATGAGCTTCATCAACTTCAGAAATCTTTTTTAAATCTTCAACCGTTTCCAAAGCAGATTGCAGGGTAGTTTTGGGCCCCTCAGGAATTAATTTTGCAATTCTATTCACTTCGCTTAGGGGAATCTTTAAAACCCTGCCAACATCACGGATCACCCCCTTGGCCTTCATTTTTCCAAAAGTAATAATCTGACAAACACTTTCCTCTCCATAAAGTTTTTTGATATGGTCTATCACTTCAACTCTACGTTCATCACAAAAATCAATATCAATATCAGGCATTGATACACGTTCGGGATTTAAA
>JAOZSR010000039.1 GCA_029939575.1 Fidelibacterota bacterium | reverse complement strand
CTTGTCATTTAGATACGAAGAGTTAAAGCATGAAAGACCCCTGTTTTTTTTAATTTTAATTTCCTTTGCTCTTGGTACAATTGGTGGTGATTTATTAAAAGAATTAATTGATAAAGCTCGACCCGTTATAGCATTGTCTGGACAGATTGCAAAAAAAAGTATTCATGCAACATCAGCATTTCCATCAGGACATGCAACAAAAAGCATGGCTTTGGCATTGCCGTTTGTTATAATGGCTTCAGGTAAAAGCAATATTATTAAAATTGTTAAAATATTAGTTTTAATAGCTGCATTATTAGTTTGTTACTCTAGAATTGCACAGCAAGCCCATTTTTTAAGCGATGTTTTAGCAGGAATTGGAACTGCATTATTTTTCATACCAATCGCTGTTAGGTTAACAAACAAATTATATAAAAAAAGAAAATTAAATACATATAAACTTGACATGTTATCCCAAAAAATTATTTTAATTTTTGTAGGATTGACAGTCATTCTTTGTTTTATGTAATATTGATGCAATTTTATAATTTTGGTGTAATTATATCGCACAGATATAAAATGAATATTTAAAATTTCCTAAGATCAATAGGGTTTAGTACAATTATAAAAAAATGAAAGGATCAAACAATGTTTAAAGATCAAACGTATATTTCCAGACGACAAAAATTGAGAGATCAAGTCGATTCAGGTATTGCAGTATTTATTGGAAATGATGAAAGTCCAATGAATTATGCAGATAATACTTATCATTTCAGACAAGACAGTTCCTTTCTATATTATTTTGGTTTAAATAGCGCCGGATTAACCGGAATTATAGATGTTGATGAAGGAAAAGATTATATTTTTGGAAATGACTTGACTATTGATGACTTTGTGTGGATGGGATATCTCCCATCAGTAAAAGAACAATCTTTGAAGGTTGGTATTAAAAATACCGGGAATATTGCAGAATTGGAGAAATTTCTGAAAGATGCTCAGACAAAAGGCAGACAGATACATTTTATACCACAATACCGTGCAGAAAATAAATTTAAACTGGTTAACTGGCTGGGAATTAATCCTAATGAAACACACAAGACCGAATCTGTGGAATTAATTAAAGCAGTTGTTGCTCAGCGTGAAATTAAATCTGATGAAGAACTTGTAGAAATTGAAAAAGCTGTAAATACAAGTGTTGATATGCATGTGGCAGCAATGCAAATGGTAAGACCAGGTTTAATGGAATCGGAAATTGTAGCCAAAGTACATGAAATTGCAATTAGAGATGGTGGAGACATATCATTTCCTATTATTGGTACAATCCATGGAGAGACACTCCATAACCATTATCATGGAAATCAATTAAAAGAAGGAGACTTGTTTCTTCTTGATTGTGGAGCGGAAACAGCTATGGGATATGCCGGAGATTTATCAAGTACGATGCCTGTTAGCAATTCATTCACTGATCGCCAGAAAGAAATATACAATATTGTTCTGGCGTCACATAATGCTGCAATTGATATGTTAGCACCGGGTGTTCCTTTTAAAAATGTTTATTATGAATCCTGTCGTGTAATTGTTGAGGGGATGAAAGATCTTGGGTTAATGACAGGGAATACTGAAGAAGCGATACAAGCAGGTGCACATGCTATGTTTTTTCCTTGTGGTGTCGGGCATCAGATGGGACTTGATGTTCATGACATGGAAAATTTGGGTGAAGTTTATGTTGGTTATGGCGGAAAACCCAAAAGTAAACAATTCGGAATAAAATCTTTACGTCTCGCAAAGGAATTAGTACCAGGTCTGGTATTAACAATTGAACCGGGAGTCTATTTTATTCCTTCATTAATTGATATGTGGAAAAAGGAAAAGCGATTTACAGATTTTATTAATTATGATAAACTGGAAACCTATAAAGATTTTGGTGGTATCAGGAATGAAGAAAATTTTGTAATCACTTCAGGTGGATACAAATTGATAGGTAAGCCAAAACCTAAAACAATTGAAGATGTAATAGATCAAAAAAGATAAAAGGAACTGAAATGAGGAGCAGAATAATAACATTAAAAAGTTTTATATATGTAATCCTATTTGGATTGGTTATTTCAGCTTCTCTTGAAGCACAAGAGAGTAATGAAAAACTGACCCTTGAAAGATTGTATAAAGATAATGATTTTAAATTAAAACATTTCGGGCCTGCCCGATGGTTGGAAGATGGTTCAGGATATACTACTCTTGAAGAATCTGAAGAATTTTCAGAAGCAAAAGATATTATTAAATATAATCCATTGTCAGGAAAGCGAACAATCCTTGTTAATGCCAGTCAGTTAATACCAAAGGGTAAAAAAGATCCGTTAGTGATTTCTGATTATCATTGGTCGGAAAATGGTAAGAAGTTGTTAATCTTCACAAATACTGCTCGTGTATGGAGATATGAAACAAGAGGCGATTACTGGGTGCTAAACCTTGGTTCCGGGAAATTATCACAACTTGGAAAATTTGCAGAGCCATCTAGAATGATGTTTGCAAAATTTTCACCTAATGCAAAAAAAGTTGGATATGTTGTCAAAAATAATATTTATGTAGAAACTCTGAAAAACTCAAAAATTGTACAACTAACGCATGATGGATCAACAAGATTTGTTAATGGGACTTTTGACTGGGTATACGAAGAGGAATTGTCATGTCGTGATGGATTTCGCTGGAGTCCTGATGGAAAAAATATTGCATACTGGCAATCTGATACTAAGGGAACCGGTACTTTTTATTTGATCAATAACATTGATTCAGTATACTCCAAACCTATTCCTTTTCCATATCCAAAAGTTGGTACAATTAATTCTGCTGTTAAAGTTGGAGTAGTATCAGCAAAAGGTGGGGAATCTAAGTGGTTTAATATTCCAGGTGATCCAAGAAATAATTATCTTGCCAGAATGGATTTTATCCCAAATTCCAGTGAAGTTATGATCCAACAACTTAACAGACTTCAAAATACCAATACAGTTTGGATTGGGAATGTTAAATCAATGGAATTAGAACAGATATTAGTAGATAAAGACGAAGCATTCCTGGATATACATGACAATATCAAATGGCTTGATAATGAAAAGTATTTTACCTGGACAAGTGAGAAAGATGGATGGCTACATCTATATAAAGTTTCCAGAGACGGTAAAGAATCAAACCTGATTACCAAAGGCAATTTTGATGTTGTAAATATTAATTGTATTGATGAAAAAGGTGGTTACGTTTATTATATAGCAAGTCCTGAAAATTTTACCCGGCGTTATCTTTATCGAAGTTCAATAAATGGTGATGGTGTTGCAGAACGAATTAGTCCCAAAAATATTGAAGGGCAATTTTCTTACCAGATGTCACCTGACGCAGAATGGGCTATCACCACATTTCAAAACTCAGAAACACCTAAAAAAATGTCTGTAGTTAGTCTTCCTGAGCATAAAGAAGTTACTATGCTTGAAGATAACTCTGAATTAAAAGCAAAATATGATGCACTACACTATAGGCCTTTAGAATTTTATCGAATTGATATAGGAGAAGTAACTTTGGATGCATGGATGATAAAACCAGCAGATTTTGATCCATCTAAAAAGTATCCCATAATATTCTTTATCTATGGAGAACCAGCCAGTTCAACTGTTCAGGACTACTGGAGTAACCGTAACCTTTGGCATCAGTATCTTGCTCAACAAGGTTATATTATTATGAGTGTCGATAATCGTGGTACAAGAGTACCCAGGGGTCGTGATTGGAGAAAATCTATCTACGGTCAAATCGGCATACTTGCTACACATGATCAGGCAAAAGCAGCAAAGGAAATATTCAAACGCTTCCCATTTATTGATGCTGAAAGAGTAGGTATGTGGGGTTGGAGCGGAGGTGGTCAGATGACATTGAATTGTATGTTTCGGTATCCTGAAATTTATAAAACCGGAATTGCTATTGCCTTTGTCTCTGATCAGCGACTTTATGATACTATTTACCAGGAACGGTATATGGGATTACCGACAGAAAATAGTAAGGGATATCATGATGGTTCTCCAATTAATCATGCTTCAAAGTTGGAAGGAAACTTAATGATAATTCATGGAACAGGTGATGATAATGTACATTATCAGAATTTTGAAATGCTTGTTAATGAATTGGTGAAACACAACAAACTTTTTTCAATGATGTCCTATCCAATGAGAACTCATGGTATTAGTGAAAGAGATAATACAACTCTTCATCTAAGAAGAACTATGGAAAAATTTTGGCAACAGAATCTTATTCCAGGTGGAAAATAAGCATAATTTATGATTTATTCGGTCTGTTGAATTGGAGAGAAAATTATTTAAATAAAGGAATAGTATGAAAAAAATATTATTGTTATTAATAATCCCTGTTTTTCTATTTCCAAAAGGAAGAGGAAGTATCAACGGTTACCTGTATGACAAAGCAACAGGTGAACCGCTTATTTATGCCAATGTCATGCTGTTTGAAACCGAATACGGTACGGCTTCTAGTGTAAAAGGTTACTATGTAATCCCGGGAATTCCGGAGGGGAAATACAAATTAGTTATTTCCATGATGGGATATGAAAAAATAGAAGAAGAAATTATCATCGAAACAGGAGGTGAAATCCGGAAAGATTTTGAAATATCACCTCAGGCAGTCAAAGGTAAAGAAGTTATTGTAACTGCCGAGAAAATGAGATTCAAAGAAAAAGTTGAAATCAGTCGTACAAACCTTAGTTTTAGAGAAATTAGGAGCACGCCGTCTTTTATTGAAGCTGATGTTTTCCGTACATTACAGCAACTTCCCAGTGTAACATCGACAAATGATTTTTCTTCAGCTTTAATAGTCAGAGGTGGCAGCCCGGATGAAAATTTAATTTTATTAGATGATGCAGAAATATATAATCCTTTCCATATCGGAGGATTGTTTTCTACTTTTAACGCTGATGCTATTTCCGATGCTGAATTTTTAGCTGGTGGTTATCCCGCCCATTTTTCCGGCAGATTATCATCGGTTTTAAACATAACTTCACGTGAAGGGAATTCAAAACAGGGTAAACTTTTCAGCAATTCAAAAATTGGTAAGTTCTGGGATATTAGCAGAATAAAAGCTGAAATTTCGCTACTCAGCAGTAAAGCTCTGGCTGAAGGGCCATTTTATAAAGGCGCCTGGATTCTTTCCGGACGCAGGACATATTTTGATAAAATTGCAGAATTTTACACTACAACCAGAGGTAACGATCAGGATTGGAAATATTATTTTTGGGATAACCAATTCAAAATTTTTAGTGATATAAATAAGCAAAACCGGATAACTTTCTCAACTTTTAACGGTCAGGATGTTTTGAGATTTAAATTTGATGAAGAAAAGATGGATAAAATTGATTTTGATTGGGCCTGGGGTAATAATTCTTCCAGTTTGAAATGGCGATTTGTTCCCAATTCCAAATTTTTTTCTGAATTTATTTTAACAAATTCCGGTTTCGATTTTGATGTCGATTTGTTAATGACACAATCAGATTCTTCGGGAACAGACCAGTCACAATTTAAAATTTTTAATAATATTAATGATATTTCCATCACGGAAAAATTAACCTGGTATATTTCACCGGAACACAACCTGACCCTGGGTGGAACGTATAAAAAACGGACAATACGGTTTGGCCTGGAATTAGATGGTACTAAATTTTTTGATATTAAGCAAAAACCGAATCTGTATAGTCTTTTTTTTCAGGATAAATGGAAAGTTAACAACTTATTATCTTTGCAGATCGGCTTGCGTGCATCCAAATATGAACTTCATGATAATATTTATTTTGATCCGCGAATTGGTTTTAAATATATGCTGTTAGAAAATTTATCTCTTAAAGGCAGTTGGGGTATTTTTAATCAATTTTTATTTACAACAAACGATGAAAACGAAGTACTCAAAATTGTTGATTTTTGGCAACCGGTTCCTGAAAAATTTGATGCTATAAGTAATCAACATTTTATTGTTGGTCTGGAAAAATGGTTTGAACAGGGTTTTACCGGATCAGTTGAAGCATATTATAAACCCTATTCCAACGTTCTTACAAACAATCCGGATAATGATCCTGTCATAGAAAATGATGAATTTATCAATGGAAAAGCCCGGGTTTGGGGAATTGAATTGTTGTTAAAGAAAAGTACTGGAAAATTCACAGGCTGGGTTGGATATTCTTTGTCGGATATTGAAAAACGGTTTGATTATAATGGTGATGGAGTCGTTGAAAAAACTCAAAATGAGATGTCGGAAATTTATGTGCCAAAATATTCCAAGCCCCATTCTTTTAATCTGGTGGCAAATTATCAACTTAATAAGAAAAATCAATTTTCCTTTTCCTGGACAGTCTCCAGTGGACAACCTTATACACCGGTTGTGGGAAAAATATATGATGGCGGTTCTGATTTGGATAATCCCTATAGAGAGTTGGTAAATATCAGTGGTGAAAAAAATTCTTCCCGTTATCCGACTTATGTACGTGGTGATATTGGCTGGGTAAGAAGTATTACTCCTTTTGGAATAAATGGTAAATTTAAATTTCAGGTTATGAATATTACCAATCATTATAATGTATTGATGTATCTCTGGAACCATGATGAATCTCCTTCCCAGGTTAGAGCTATTAGCATGTTTCCCATTATTCCAACTTTTGGTTTAGAATTTGAACTTTAGGAGTGTCTGTATGAAATTAAAAAATATTTTATTGATTTTAGTAATATCAGTTTTATGGCTGGCCTGTGAAAAGAAGTTGAGTATAACGGATTTTGAAGATGATTTTGGATATTATACTCCCGAGTTGAAAATAGAAGGGCTTTTAAAACAAAATGATCCATTAAATTCAATAGTTAGAATAATTAAAAGCAGTTCGATAACCGATCCTACTGTTTTTAATGGACAAGATGACAATCATGATGGGGAAATTGATGATTATAACGAGGTACTGCCATTGATTCAGGATACAACAGCAACAGTTGTTGTCACTAATTTGGATACCGGTGAAGAGTTTAATTTTATATATGTGGCTGATGCCGATTCCTTTTTGAACAGGGAACGGTTAGAGGATGACAGATTTGAGTTTGAATTTAATATTGTTCACTATGGTGGATACAAACCCGAAAGCAGTGATTTTCATCTTGATACATTGAATAATTATCAAATTAGGGTAGATTCTGAGGAATTTAATCAGATTATTATTGGTGAAACAACTATATATCCGGCAGTGAATTTTATTGATACACTTTATAATTTTGAAGAAGATGTTGTATATATGAATATTGATGATAATAAGGAAATATTTTGGAAATCAAATTTGAATGTTACTTCATACCAGGTCGTTTATGAAGAAATGACTATGGATGAGGAAAATGAATGGGATTCGGAATTTCTTTTTACACATATTTCCTATAGGGATAATGATTTAACAGATATCTATAATGATTATTCTGTTGGTCGGCTATTATTGTGGAATTTTGATGATGAAATGGTACTCAAAATCACTATCCAGGCTCTTAGTCCTGATCTCGGTCAATATATTTCTTCTTCTCTCCCGATGAATGATCCTCAAAGGTCAAATTTGCGTGATGAAAGTGGTAAACCGGTGATGGGATATTTTGGTGCGGCATCAAGCAAAGTTTTATATGTTGTTATCCAGGAATAATAGGAAAGGAAGTGTTGTCTTGAAAAAAATATTATATGTAATTTGCTTTATAAATCTCACTTTTGCTTTTGCCGATATGCCGGAAAATGTAAAAACTGCTTTTGAAAAATTTGAGCAGGATACAGTTTTTTCCTATTCCTATTATTGTTATCATAAAGGGAATGCAGAAAACTTTATTGAAAAATTTGATCCATCTCTGAAATCCGGTGCTCAGTGGGAATTAATTTCAGTTGATGGACAACCACCGGAAAGAGAACGTTTGAAAAAATATTACGAAAGCAAAGATAATGTAAAGCACGAAAGAAAGTTTAGCTTTAAGGGTGATGATATGATATCTTTTGTCTTGGTTAATGAAAATCCAAATTATCAAACATATTCCTTTCAACTAAAGAAAAACAAAAAGAATAAAATTGCTCAATACTTAGTTTGTAAATTGGATGTCAGAAAAGTAAATCCCATTATTTCCAAAATTGAAATGTATATTGAACATCCGGTTTCGCCAATGTTTTCTGTTAAATTAAATAAATTTAAAATTGTAATGGTTTTTCAACAAATGGCGGATACCGGGGCTAATCTTATTAAATCAATCAAAACTGTAGTCAGTGGTAAAGCTTTTTTATTCAAGGAGTTTGACGAAGAGAGTTTTGTTGAATATCGTGAATATAAACTTGTAAATTAAGTGGAAATTTCAGAAATCCAGGTTCTGTACTATATTTCAATCCCAAGTTCATCAATTTTTCTATAGAGAGAAGAAAGCCCGATTCCCAATAATTCCGCACATTTATATTTATCTTTTTCCACTCTTTTAATAATTGATAAAATGTGCTGACGCTCGAAATTTTTGACTGAGGTTTTCAGGTCATCGGTATAAGAGGCCATAATATCTGAGCATGTGTGAGGTGGAAGGTCATTGATAGTAATATAGTTAGAGTCGCACAGTAAGACTGCTCTTTCAATAATATTTTCCAATTCCCTGACCTGTCCCTGCCATTTATAATTAACAAGAACTCTTAAAGCATCATGGTCAGTGCCCAGGATTTTTCTTTTTAATTCCTGATTATATTTGTTAATAAAGTGATTAACTAATATTGGAATATCGTCTCGTCTTTCCTCTAAACATGGAAGGTTGATCTCAACAATATTTAATCGGTAATATAAATCTTCCCTGAAATTACCCTCTTCTATTTCCTTAAGCAGATCTTTATTGGTAGCGCATACAATACGAGTGTTTATTTTTACCATTGACGAACTTCCAATTGGTTTGATCTCTTTAGTTTCTATCGCCCGTAATAATTTTACCTGGGTATGAAGTGGAATTTCACCAATTTCATCTAAGAACAGAGTACCATTATTGGCGGCTTTAAAAACGCCGTCTCTATCCATAGTCGCACCAGTAAAGGAGCCTTTTTTAAAACCGAACAATTCGCTTTCAAACAGATTCTCAGGAATGGCGCCACAATTAATTGGGACAAAAGGTAATTTTGCCCTATTGCTATTAATATGAATAGCCCTGGCTACTAATTCCTTTCCTGTACCACTTTTACCTGTAATTAAAATGTTGGAAGATGAGTTAGCCACCTTTTTAATCATTTTAAAAACACTTTGCATGGCCGGACTATCACCAATAATTTTATGATCATTATATTTGCTATGAATTTCTTTTCTCAGAAAATGATTTTCTGAAATAATCTGCTGAAACTTCTTTATTTTTTTTATTCTAAGCAGGAAAGTTTCTATATCAAAAGGTTTTACGAAATAATCAACAGCACCTTTGCGTAAAGCATCAATAGCGGTTTCTACGGTAGCGTGATCTGTAATGACTATGGTTAGTGTTTTTGGACTGATGGTAGATATTTTTTCGAGTATTTCTGAGCCGGAGCGTTTCTGGAGATTTACATTGACAATTAAGAGATCAAAGTTATCTTCCTTGATCAGCTTTAGAGTCTCGTCACCATCAATGGCTGTGTAACAGTGGAAACCAATTTCTTCCAATCTGGTGAATAATAAATCTCTGATTGCCTTTTCTGAGTCTGCAATTAATACCCGGCTATTCATGAATAATTCTCCTGCTGATAAAAAGTTTTAAATAAACTATCCCAATTCCAGAAGCTTAATTTATCATAGAGTTTGTATGGAACCAACATAAATTATCATTTTTAATAAAAAAAAGCGTATTTTGATAATCGTGATTGTCAAATTCGGGAATGAGGATGGTGTGTCTTAGATTTTTAATTTATTTAAGAATTGTGTTGTAGATTATGAATTTTAATAAATTTTTTGGTGTATTTTTTTTAAATTAATGATATTTGTCTTGGAAATGAATTTTACCATTTTTAGTAATTTGTCAAAAAATAAAATTAAAAAAGTGATGTATGGATGAAAATATTTAAATATTTTCAAAATCTGAGAATTTTACATAATAAATTATTAATATAGCGAAGCTTCATTTGAATTTGGTTGAATATTAGGTTTTGAATAAATTACACTTTCAACTTAACCAGAGCGTTGGATTTTTCTGTAAAAGATAATTAAGAACAAAAAAGAATAGGATTGGAATTTTAGAGCAAAAGAATAAATTATATTTATTGAGTGCAGGTAATTATACTTTTGTGTGTTAATTGAAACAGGAATCAAGATGAAAAATTCATAGTCGCTATATTACAAGGCTATAAAAAAATTAAATAAATAAAATCATGTATTTAATTGGCAGCAATTCATGAACAATACAGATTAGATTGAAAAGTAAAATGGATAAACAGGTATTATTAGATTTAGTTACTATGCAAATGCCTTTTGGCAAATATAAAGGCAGGATTCTATGCAATCTACCGGAGCATTATCTCGTCTGGTATCATTCCAAAGGTTTTCCAAAGGGGAAACTGGGAATGTTGCTTTATACATTATATGAAATAAAACTTAACGGGCTGGAATATTTATTAAAACCTTTGAAAAAGGGTAAAAATTTTGTGAATAGAGGCTAAGTATTTTGAATTTTGTTAAAATTTTTTATAAGTTGGTATGTAATCTTTTTTAAATATGATTTTTTGTTTTTTTGAACTTTTTATCGGTGGTGTTAATGTCAGTAATATTATATAAAAATGCAAAAATATCAACAGGTTTTGCAAATGATACAATGGTTGTAGATTTCCTGATTGAAGAGGGAAGGTTTAAAGATATAGGTGTTAATCTTCATCCTGATATGAATACCGAAGTTGTTGATTTAGGTGAACTTTTAACTTTGCCAGGTGGAATTGATCCTCATGTTCATTTTAATACTCCTGGGTTTGAAGAACGGGAAGATTTTGAGCATGGATCGGCATTTGCCTGTTCCGGTGGAATTACAACTGTGGTGGATATGCCCTGCACATCTCTCCCGCCGGTAACAAATCTGGAATCTTTTCACAACAAACTTGCAAAAATTGACAAGCGTTCATTTGTTGATTATGCCCTTTGGGGAGGAATTTCCGGTAATTCAATTCAGAAAGCCGATTGGCAAAAGGCAATGACAGATTTATGGGAGGCCGGAGTGGTGGGTTTTAAAACCTATTCAATGTCCGGAATGGAAACATTTACCCATTTAACAAATGAGCAATTAGAAGATGTTATAAAATATGGTGCAGAGATTTCCGCCTTAATCGGGCATCATGCTGAAAATGCAGAAATTATTCAATCTCTAACTGCTCAATATCAATTAGATGGAAGTAATGATGGAGAAGCATATTATTTTTCCCGACCTGTTAGAGCTGAAACCACAGCTATAGAATATATTTCTAAACTGGCTGCCAAATATAACACCAAGATTCATATTGTACATGTGTCGTCAGGAAAATCAGCAAGTATTATTAATAAAGGCAGGCAATCGGGCATAAATATTTCTGCAGAAACATGTCCTCATTACTTATTTTTTAATTATAAAGACTTTGTTGGTAAATCAAGTACACTGAAAACCGCCCCTGTTGTAAAAACGGCCAGAGATTCTCAGCAATTATGGGACGGTATAAACGATGGTACTATTTCCTTTATAGCCAGTGATCATGCACCATGTCCGGTTGAACAAAAAAATACCGGCTCAATTTGGACTGATTATGGAGGAATACCAGGAGTGGGGACAATTTTACCGATTCTTTTTTCTGAAGCATATCTCAAAGGTAAAATTACATTGGCAAAGTTAATTGAGATAACATCTTTAAATCAGGCTAAGCGATTTTCAATTTATCCGGTAAAAGGAGTAATCCAAAAAGGTAGTGATGCTGATTTTGTATGTATTGATGAAAAGAAAGTTACAGTAATTCAAGGCTCAAAATTTTTTTCTAAGGGAAAACTCACTCCTTTTGAAAATTGGAAATTGCAGGGTAGGGTGATAGAAACATTTTTAAGAGGAAAATCAATTTATTCAGATAAAGATGGGATTTCTAATCAAAAAAATGGTATATTTATAAGCAGGTTGGATTTTAAAAATTAATAAAAGGAATTTGTATGGATTATTTGGAACCGGACATGATGGAAGAAAAACAGGAAGTTAAAGTAAAACCGGTTGTAATATATGGCGGTCCGTTGTATGATGGAAAAGGTAATGTCTATGAAGATGGCTCCGTATATATTAAAAATGGAAAAGTCGCACTCATTGGTTCGGAGGAAGAGGTCTTTGGTGGTATGGATAAAAACCTGGATGTCGAAGTAATAGACACACAGGGCAAAGTGATTTTTCCGGGACTAATAAACGCCCACCACCATTTTTATTCCGCTTTTGCAAAGGGTTTGGCTCCTTTTGGTCCGGTCTTAAATTTTCAGGATCGACTAAAAAATTTATGGTGGAAGTTAGATAAATCATTAGATAAAGAGGCAGTTCAGTTATCTACAATGGTTTCCCTGATGGATTGTATCCGGGCAGGAGTTACAACGGTATTTGACCACCATTCGTCTCCGATGGTAATAGAAGATAGTCTTGATGGAATGGCGGTTGTTATAAAGCAAGTTGGTTTGCAGGCTCTGCTTTGCCATGAAATATCTGACAGAAATGGCAAAAAAATATTTCAGCAACAACTCCAGGAAAATCTTTCTTTCATTGAAAAATATCAAAATGATCCGGACATAAAGGGAATTTTGGGGCTTCATGCAAATTTTACCCTGTCTGAAAATTCATTGAAAATAGTAGAAAATGAAATCGATGACGGAGTCGGAATTCATATCCATTGCGCTGAAGATATTTGTGACCAAACTTATTGTAATGATTTAGGATATAAGGGTTGTATTCACAGATTGAATAAACATAATTTAATTAACAAAAAGTCCATATTGGCTCATGGGCTTCATCTTACAGAAAATGAATTGACAACTCTAAGTAAATCAGGAGCTTTGCTGGTACACAATCCCGAATCAAACGCTAATAATAATGTAGGGCGTTTGAAATTGCCTTTACCAAAAGATATATTGGTTGGGCTCGGTACAGATGGTTTCACGTCCGACATGTTTCATTCTTTAAGAGCTGCCTTTATTTCTCATAGACAGGCAGGGACTGAGGAAAGTGTACTTTTTAACAGGCTACCTAAATATCTTTTAGAGAATAATTCGAAATTTGCAGCAAGGTATTTTAATGGACGGCCCGGAGTACTGGAAAAAGGCTCAAAAGCAGATGTTGCTGTTTTTGATTATGTGCCATATACACTTTTTCATGAGAATAATATAACCGGACATATGCTTTTTGGAATGTATAACAGTCGTGCCACACTGGTAATAACCGGTGGTAAAATTATATACAAGGATGGCACTTTTTTCACCTTAGATGAAAAACTGATTCTGGACGAAAGTAAAAAAGTCAGCCGAAAAGTTTGGGAAAGGTATGTAGAAGTTTAAAAAGTTGCTTTTATTTAATAATAATAACCAGCATTTTATAAGCTTCTGTTGTTAATTTGTCATTCTTGGCAAAAACACTAAGTTTTGCCCTATAGATATCATTTTTTTAAACCGAAAAATAGAAATCAATAAAAACAAATAAATTATTTCTATTGATTTCTATTTAAACATGTTAGCCCCTCATCTTTATTATTCTCATTATCTGTCATGCAGTGAAAATTCATGAATAATGCAGATTAGGAGCAATTTTTTTTATTTTAGTCCTCTTCTTATCAGAAGTGGATCTATTTTTGGTTCTCTGCCTCTGAAACGTTTATAAAGGATCATAGGATTTTCTTTTCCACCTGCTGAAAGGATATTTTCTCTCAAAGAAGCAGCTGTTTTTTTATCAAAAAGTCCATTTTCCTGGAATGCAGCAAAAGCATCTGCGTCAGAAACTGCTGACCAAATGTAACTATAATATCCAGCGGAATATCCACCTGAGAAAATGTGTTGAAAATAGGTACTGCGATAGCGGGAAATGATTTCCGGCATAAGTCCAATGCTATTAAGAAAATCAGCTTCAAATTTGTTTACATCTAATTCGGTTGTTTCTTCCAAAGTATGCCAGTTCATATCAAGAAATGAAGCCGCCAGGTATTCCACAGTTGCAAAGCCCTGGTTGAAAAGAGATGCTTTTTGCATTTTTTTGATTAATTCATCGGGCATTGGTTCATCGGTTTCATAATGGTGGGCATAAAGTTTTAACATTTCCGGTTCTGTAACCCAATTTTCCATAATTTGTGAAGGCATTTCCACAAAATCGCGGGGAACAGATGTTCCGGCAAGTTTTGGATAAGTACAATTTGATAAAAGACCATGTAAGGCATGTCCAAATTCATGAAATAATGTCTGGACATTATCAAGACTTAATAATGATGGCATATCTCCGGCTGGTTTCGGGAAATTGCAAACATTTACGATAATTGGATATTTGTTTCCTTCAATCCTTGATTGGCTTTGGAAAGCGTCCATCCAGGCTCCGCCTCTTTTGCTGGTTCTTACATAATAATCAGTGTATAAGAGGCCAATATGTGCTCCATTTGATTCTTTGACCTCGAATACTTTTACATCTTTGTGATATATTGGAATATCTGTGAGCTCAGTAAAGGTAATTCCATATAATTTATTAGCCAGATCAAAAGCGCCTTGTCTGACGTTTTCCAATTTGAAATAAGGTTTTAAAGTATTTTCATCAAGATCATATTTGGCTTTTTTTAATTTTTCAGCATAATACCACCAGTCCCAGGATTCCAGTTTAAAGGGTTTTTCTTCAGTGTCAATCATTTTTTGAAGTTCTTTTAATTCAGCCCCGGCTCTTTTCAAAGCAGGTTTCCATAATTGATTGAGAAGTTTATAAACATTCTCAGGATTTTCGGCCATTGTAACTTCAAGAA
Organism: Fidelibacterota bacterium; assembly: GCA_029939575.1. GTDB lineage: Bacteria > Fidelibacterota > UBA2242 > UBA2242 > JAOZSR01 > JAOZSR01. The sequence goes on along the minus strand of JAOZSR010000039.1, from coordinate 16,981 downwards.
CATAGTCAGCATGTGATTTATAACCCAGCAGATGAGCCCGTTCAATTCGCAGATTTGCCATTTTTAAGACTATCGCTTTATTGTCCAGATCATCATCATGATTGCCTTTATTAGTATAGGCTTTATATATTTTTTCCTTTAAATCACGACGAGTAGAGTTTTGTAGAAAAGGAATCATACTTGGTTTGTGGATTGTAAAAAGGTATTTTCCTTCATATCCTTTTTCTTTGGCTGCTTCTTTAGCACTGAGGATCAGGGATTCCGGGAGCCCATCCAGGTCATCTTTTTCCAATACCATTTCAAAACGGTTAATTTCTCCAAGCACATTATCACCAAATTTGAGTGATAATAACGACAGTTGTTCATTAATTTTGCGAAATTTGTCTTTTTTATCAGGAGGTAAATTAGCACCACCGCGTTGGAAATCTTTATAATATTCTTCAACCAGAGTTTTTTGTTCTGTATTCAGCCCCAAACCAAGACGTTTTCCATATACAGTTTTAATCCGGTTGAAAAGTTTTTCATTGAGATTAATATTATCTCTATGTTTGGAAAATTTTGGCGCCATAGCTTTGGCGATATTTTGCAATTCTTCGCTTGTGTTTGATTCTAAGATATTGAAAAAAACATGTTGGGCTTTTTTCAGGATTTTACCGGTTTTTTCCATTGCAACAATTGTATTTTCAAAAGTAGCCGGGTCTGGATTGTTTGCAATTGCATCGATTTCTTCCTGTTCCTGTTCCATTCCGATTGTAAAAGCAGGTACATAATGTTCTGTTTTTATTTGCTCAAAAGGAGGTACTCCAAAAGGAGTGTTATAATCTGAAAAAAATGGATTGTCATTTTGGCTTGAACATGAAATGACGACAAAACAACAAAAAAGTAATAATATGAAAAATAGTCTCATCTTTTGTTCCTTTCTTTTATTTTTTATTAAAAATATCTTATTTAGATGATTACTAATTTAAGTATTTTTTTTTCATATAAAAATAGTATGCATAATTATTTTTATTAGTATTAAAAAGAGGATTTACTCTACTAAATACCGGTAATCACCTTTTCTGAAAGTCAAACCTGATTGATCGTAATAATTTAGGATTGGTACAGCGTATTTTCTGGAGATTTGCAAAACATTTTTTAAATCGCTGACTTTTGCCTGTTCATGTTTTGTGAGGTAGTCCCGAATCAGTTTTTTACCTTGCTGAATTATTTTATTATTAAAAAGCCAGCCATCATTTAAAATAGTAATACTATTTTGGAATTTGGCCAGAATTATGATTTGTTTAATAAGTTGTTCATCAACCTGAAGTTTTTCAATGATTTCTGAAATTGAAATCAAATTAAAACCGGCTTCAAATGATAGGTTTTCTATCTGGGAAAAGATTTGACTCTCCTCTTTGTTCAGTTCAGGATGGAAAGCTAATAATGAAATAAAATTATTTTGAATCTTAATTTCATTTTCATTGCATAAGTTGGTTACCAGGAAGTTTGTTAAAGGGGTGGAAATTTTCAATATCTTTTGAAAATTTAATACTTCAATTCCCGGAGATAACGGCTTATTTTTATGGAAATTCTCCAGGCTTATTCTTGCTATATTGGTAAGTTTTTTGTATTCCTGTAAAGGAAAAAATTCATTGTTGGCCTGAATTATTCTTTTTGTGCTGATTAAATTTTGTAAATAATTCAAAATTGCAGACTCATGAATGGATAGCTTTTCTGAAAGAAAGTTTAAACTAGTTGTACTCTGCAGGTTTTGATTAATATAATATTCTATCCAGTCCGGAGTTTTTAAAGCGGAAAGTCGTGAAAGTGTATGGGCAATTTTGTTTTGTTTTTTTCTGATTGGATTTGGTGTTGGATCCAAAACTGTTCCACCGCCAATGGTTATCATGGGAGAATATTGTCTGATAATAAATTTATCTTTAAATGCCGCTGAAATTTTATCTTCAAAAATAATTTGGGCGATTTCCCGACATCCGGGTTTAATTTCATCGCATCCTATTAATCTGACTCTACCAAAAAATTCACCGGTACCAATATGAACACGTAATCTGGAGTTGTATTTTAAGGCCGGTGCTGTATTTAAGAGAGAAATTTCGCAGGTTAGCAGTTGTGATGTTTTAAAATATCCAGGAGTACAAATATATGCTCCTCGCTGGATTTGTTTCTTATCAATATTTGGAAGGTTCAGGGCAGTTCTGCTACCTGAGATTGACATGTTTGTGTCGGAGTTGTGGGTTTGAATGTTTCGAATTTTTACTTTTGATCCGGCCGGTAAAATCTCTACTTCATCATTCTTTTTTATCTCTCCGGAAATAATTGATCCGGTAACTACAGTTCCGTATCCTTTAATAGAAAAAACCCGATCGACAGGCATTCGGAAAAGTGGATAAAGTTCCGGATTTTCAGTAATTTGAAAGGAAGAAAGGAAATTTTTTAATTCATCAATTCCTTTTCCGGTTTTTGAAGATATTTTAAAAATTTTACAATCTTCCAGGAAACTTCCCGAAATTAATTCCCTAATTTCTTCCAGAACAAGTTCAAGCCATTCTTCATCTACCAGGTCAATTTTTGAAATTATTAAAATTCCGGATTTCACACCAAGTAATTTTAAAATGTCAAAATGTTCTCTGGTTTGGGGCATTATTCCATCATCGGCAGCAATTATTAGCATCGCCATATCAATTGTGCTTACTCCGGTTACCATGTTTTTGATAAATTTTTCATGCCCCGGAACATCTATAAAAGCAATGTTATCATTAAGAAAAGCAAACCCAATATCGATTGTCATGCCCCGGGCTTTTTCTTCATCTAATCTATCCGTATTAGTTCCGGTTAGTTGCTGTAATAAACTTGTTTTACCATGGTCAATATGGCCGGCTGTACCAATTATTATTGGTTTCATAATATTATTCTTTTATTAAATCTGGTAAGTTGTCATGAATTTTTTGAATTCCATCTATTATAAAACATGATTCCTGATTGGGAATGGCTTTTAAACTAAGGAAAAATTGTTTGTCTTTACAATAGCCGATAATAGGTGGATTGTTCATACGGAATTTTTTTGCCAGAAAAGATTCATTAATTTTTTCAGCAGAAAATCGCAGACAGATATCGGGAATATCTTCAACTGGCAGGGAACCACTGCCAGCTTCAGTTTTTGTTTCGATTATTTTAATCGAAAAGTTTCTGATTATTGTTTCCGGTAATTGTGATAATATTTCTTCAGCCTGAAATTTTAATTGTTTGATAGGCCTGGAAAAAAGTTTGTATGTTTGCAATTCCGGATAATCTCTATCATCTAAATATTTTCTCAGAATATAATTCAATGTTGAAATTATAATTTTATCGCAACGCATTGCCCGCATTAATGGATTTTTTCGGACTTTTGCTACAGACGTTCTGTTTCCAACAATAATTCCGGCCTGAGGTCCACCGAGGAGTTTATCTCCACTGAATGTTATAAGGTCAAACTTTTTTCTAATGTTGTCCTGTACTGTTTCTTCATAAGCCAACCCGGTTGTCTTTAGATCAATCAGGGCTCCGCTTCCAAGGTCCATTATTACTGGAATTTTAGATTTTTTAGCCAATTGAATAATGTCTGAATGTTCCGGGGATGTTGTAAAGCCCTGGATTCTATAGTTAGATGGATGTGCTAATAAAATTGCACCTGTATTTTTAGAAATTGCGTTGGCATAATCTTTTAGATGAGTGCGGTTGGTTGTGCCGACTTCAACCATTTTTGCTCCACTTTTGCTTATTACATCGGGCAAACGAAAAGATCCACCGATTTCTATCAATTCACCTCGTGAAACTATAATTTCTTTTCCTTCACAAAGAGTATTGATGGCTATCAGAACTGCGGCAGCGTTATTATTGACAATAGCTGAGGATTCAGCACCGGTAATTAATTTTAGCAATTCGTTAGTATGATCCAGTCTTTCTCCTCGCAGACCGGAAGGAATGTCAAATTCCAGGTTTACATAGCCGGAAAGTTGTTCCTGGAGATAAGCCATTATTTCATGTCCAAAAGGAGCCCTGCCAAGTCCGGTATGTAGTACTATTCCGGTGCCATTAATCACTTTGGACATACTGGGATTGGAAATTTTTTGAATCCGGATCAGCACATTGGAAATAATGTAGTTAAGAATCTCATCGCGTTTAGTAAAGGAGATTTTTTTTTGGATAAAACTTTTACGAGTTTGGTCAATCGTATTTCTGACAATTTTTACCAAATATTCATGTTTAAGAAAATGATCTTGTTTTTCAAGAGCATCTATTACTAGTTGAACAGATGGTAATAAAGATAGGGTGTTTTTATTATTCTTTTTCATAAGGAAATTTTTTTATTATTTTTGACTTTATAATTATCATTTCTTGTCCGATTTCAATTATTATTCAATCCGTGTTTTCAAAGTATTTCAATATATTTAAATATAAAATTATATATTATGCAATTCAATAAAAAAAACAGTTAGACGTTTACATTTGATCGACTCAGGAAAATGAAGGATGTATTCTGCCGGTTATTATAAAGTACATACTTTGATTAAATCAATGTAATGATTGATAGTACTATAGTTTTGTGGAATAGTGTATTTATTTAATCAACAGATTTTATTATGATTATTGTATAATGTTTCCGGGATCCTTTTCTGAAAAAAATTCTCTCAATTCTCGATGAGGTTTTAATTGCTTCGTAAGTTCAGAATAATAGACTTTAGACTTTTTTACAAATTTATTGGGAAAAAATAAAATATATTTTTTTTCTAAAAATATATTTTTTATATTACATGCCTATTGTGTATTTGTAATGATATTTTTAACAGATGAGAGACAATGACAAAAACAAGTTACTTAAGATTAGTCTTAATACTAACACTAAATTTTTTAATTCTCTATTCACAAATATCAAATCGGAATGACCAGAGAACTTCGTTAAAGAAACCAACAATTGATGATTATAATAATTATACAACTGTTGGGCAGATTGGAATGACAGTCACCAATTTTGGAGTAATAGGTGAGGGGTGGAACAATGCCGATCAGCCATCCTGCCGTTACAAACAATATGCAGACATTCAACAGGACGAAATAGAACATTTCTCTTATTCCGGGCTTTGGATTGGCGGTATTGTTCATGATGAAAAGCGGGTATCAACCGCTATTGTTGATGGAGTTTTTGAGTATGGTGCTGAGGGATTTGAATTTTCTTCTACGCCTGATCCATCTGATACTATTAAAATAAAATCGTCAATTGTAACGGATAGGTATTTTTCCCCATCTGCAGTATCACATCAGGATTTTATTTGTGATTTTACTGATTTTCCTGATATTATTAATCATACGCCTTTGGGAATCAGGGTGCACCAGGAATCATATGCCTGGAATTATTCCTTTGCTGATGCTTTTGTAATTATGGATTATACTATATATAATGAATCAAATCTTATAGATCCCGAGCATGAGGGATGGGAAATAAAAAATTTATATGCCGGAATCTGGGCAGATGCTTCTGTTGCAAATATGAATTACACCAGCATTTATGAACCGGGTGGAGGCTTTACCTGGTATGACAATCAGGATGGATTTGATCAGACAATTTATGATGCATATCCTGATGATGAGTTTTATGGTCTTGAACGTGATATAGCTTACCAGTATGATGTAGATGGTGATAACGGGTATGCTCAAAGTTATATTGGGTTTAGAGTGCTGGGTACGGATTATGTACCCCGTGATTATTGGGATACTTATTATAGACAGTGGGTTTGGTCAACTTCTTCCAATATGGATTATCCGGAATATGTTATGCCAATTGATGATATACAGAGATATCGTTTTATGAAAGAGTCAGTTCCAGCGAAACCCGGTGTAGATGGGTTTACTGCTGAAGGATATCCTAATTTGCCGGATAGTTGGTTATTTTTACTCTCTGCCGGACCTTTTGGCAAACATGCTGATATTGATTCTACAAATTGGACATTAAAACCCGGTGAATCTGTAAATATTGCTTTCGCAATTGTTTGTGCTCCATGGGCTAATTCATCTTTATCAGACTCTCCGGCCAGAAAAGCTTTGCTTTATGCAAATTCAGACTGGGCACAAACAGCTTATAATGGAGAGGATGTAAATGGGAACGGTTATCTTGAACCCAGCGAAGATACTGATAAAGATGGAATTATGGATCGCTATATTCTTCCTGCACCTCCTCCTTCACCGAAAGTGCATATAATTTCTGAGAGTGGAAAAGCTACAATTTATTGGGGCAAGAAACCGGAAAAAGCGCAGGATCCTTTGACACAGAGAGAGGATTTTGAGGGATATAGACTATACTCCAGAAGTAAGACTATAACTAATAATAGTAGCCAGTGGACATTGCTTGGTCAGTTTGATCTGGTCAATGATATCGGCTATAATACAGGTTTTGATCCAATATTATTATCCAGGGAAGAGGCTAAAGTCATTGACGATGATGGAGAAGAATCATATAATTATGAAATTATTGATTCTGACACTATGTATTTTAAAATTATTAAAAGTGACAGCATGTTTTATCGTTTCGTCAATTCAGGAATTCAGAGTGGCTGGCCTGACCGAAATGTATACTCTGTAACATCTTTTGATCAGGGTGACCCTGTTACCGGCCTTGTCAGTATGGAAAGTAATAAAATTACTAATATGACATATGTGATTGCCGGTAAAAAACCTGTTGAAAATGATGAATATAAAGTTGGTGTTTATCCCAATCCATATAGAGCGCGAGCAGTTTGGGATGGATATAGTGAACGTGAAAAAATGATTTGGTTTTATAATTTACCGGAAGAAGCGGAAATATCTATTTTTACTTTATCTGGTGAATTAGTAGATAAATTTAAACATAACTCCTATACTTATAACGGATCAGATATAAACAATTTATCAGAGTTAGCAGGAGATAAAAACATAGTATTTTCCGGTGGCGAACATGGCTGGGATTTGATAACAAAATATGACCAGGCTATCGCGACAGGATTATATATATTTGCAGTTGAAGATCTGAAGAACAGGAATCGCCCGATTCAAAGAGGAAAGTTCCTGGTAATTAAATAATGGAGGAGAAATGAAGAAAAATGTTACAAGATTAGTATTGTTGACTTTAGTTTTGTCAATGACGATGCTTCTGAATAGTTGTTTTACTATTTGGGAAGTAACACAACCAACATCTGTTGATACAGGTGGAGCTTTTGAGACAGTATTACACATTAGTACAAATGACACAGACGAAAATGCTAAATATGGTATTTTAGGTCTTTTAATTCCTGATGACATGACTGTTAACGGCGTCACATATACTGGTGATTACGGAGAAGGTACTTTTAGCTTTCTTCACTCAGACAGTGCTGATGCTTATCCAAGTGATTTGGATTTTGGCTGGGCTGACACGTTGGAACTTTTATATCCAAGTGGAGATAACCAGAGTTGGGTTGTCTACCAGGCTGACGAAGCATATGCCCCGACAACTGACACTAACTATGTGGATATTACTGTTAGTTTTACTGCTGGTTCATTATCTGGTAATCTCGGATATTTGATAACTGAAGCCTCGACTGATTTTACTGATGAAGGGATGTGGGATGTAAGTCTCAATAATATGCTTGGTGTTGGTGTATTGTCTATTTCCGATATTCAGGATACAACCGGAACAGGTAGTGATGCCTCTGCTTTATCTGGTGAAACTGTTACGGTTACCGGTATTGTCTCTGCTGAAAGTTATGCCTTTGGTGGTAGCAATTACTGGATCCAGGATGGTACAGGAAAATGGTCAGGCGTTTTGGTTTATGATGGAAATCACGAAGCTGTTTATGGTGACTCAATTATGCTCACAGGCACAGTTAATGAGTATTATAATGTAACTCAAATTAAGAATATTTCAGCATTTTCAGTACTGAGCCAGGGACATGAAGTAGAACCTACTGTAGTTACAACAGGTGAAATTGCTACCGATGGTACAAATGCCGAAGCTTATGAAGGTGTTTTAGTAAAAGTAGTAGATGCTGAGATTACAAATCCTGATGCCGGTTATGGACAATGGTATGTTTCTGATGGCTCCGGTGACGTGATGCTTGATGATGTTGCGGACTATTATTTTGATGCTGTAAATTATGATTCTGTAAAATCAGTAACCGGTGTATTGCACTATTCTTACAGTGACCATAAAATTTTACCACGCTTAGCCTGTGATATTGTTGAAGGTGGAGACTACGTACGTATACAGAGAATTCAGCAGGTACGTTATAGTGATCTGTTAAAAACACCTTTAGATCAGACATCTGATTTTTCTTACATGGTTGGTGATACAGTGAAAGTTAAGGGTGTTGTGACGATGCCAACCGGTTTATCCTATGCAGGTGCCGGAATTAAATTCATCTTTGCAGAAGAAGGTGGAGGTCCATGGGCTTCAATCTTATCTTATCATTCTGATAGTTCAGCCTATCCTACATTATGGGAAGGCGACCTTATTGAAATGACTGGATATATAGCTGAATATTCTACCGGTGGAAGTAATATGACAGAGTTTTTTATTACCAGCCCGATAAATATTTTAAATATGGGACAGGAATTACCAGCGGTTGATACAATTAATACAGGTGACCTGAGATTACCTGTAACTGCCGAGCAATGGGGAAATTCTATTGTTGCGGTAAAAGATGCTATTGTTGGGGATGTAAATCCTCAATATTACATGTTCGAGGTGGATGATGGCACAGGATCAATAATGGTTGGTTCTGATTCTGATAGTTTGGCAGATTATCCTGATCCTCCAATGGGTTCCATTCTTGAATCTGTTTCCGGATGGGTTTATCATCATTATGGCTCTTATGCCGATTCAAGCACCTATAATATTAATCCTCTCTATGCTGATGATATAGTTCTTGGTGCCGGACCGCCACAGTTGTTAAGCGGGGAGAGAACTCCTGGTGTACCAACTTCAAGTGATGCGGTTACAGTATCTATAGATGTTACTACAAATAGTACAATTGCTGCAGCCAAGGTTTTTTATTCTGTTGATGGAGGTGCATATCAGTCTGCTGATTTAGCAGTTAGTACAAAAGGCGATATCTATTCCGGAGAAATACCAGCGCAAGTAGATGGAAGTTTTGTTGAATATTTTATTGAAGTAACAGATACTGAGGCTCAATCTTCAACTGATCCGGCTGATACTTCAGCGTTTAAATATGGATATAAAATTGCTGATGCAGGTTTAAAAATCGCCGATATTCAGTATTCACCATGGACAATTGCAAATTCACCATTTGATGGATATAAAGTTGAAGTTACAGGTATTGTAACAGTAGATACTGCTTTTAAAAACGCCTATGATGCTTATTTTATTCAAGACGGAGCAGGCGCATGGAATGGTATTTGTGCTTTTGGAGTTAACGACTTTTTAAAACCCGGTGACGAAGTTACTGTATATGGACAGGTTCATGAACAAAATCCTGACTGGACTTTTAAATGGGGAAATAATACAGTTGTTATTACTGATTCGGTAAAAATACTATCAGAAGGTAATGCCTTACCAGCAGTTACTGAAGTGACAACAGTTGAGTTGGCAAATGATTCTGAAGTAGCCGAAATGTATGAGGGCTGTCTCGTAAAAGTTCTAAACGGAGAAGTAACAGCCTTAAATAGTTACGACTGGTCATTTGATGATGGTTCAGGTAGTTGTCTGATTGATGATGATGCTGCAGGTGCTGAATTAAGTGAGTGGTTTGATTCTTTAAAAGTAGGTACTACTGTAGATTTTGTACAAGGACCCTTGGTCTTTAGTTTCGGTACTTTCAAAATCACTCCTCGTAACATGGGTGATGTTGCCCAGGAGGTAGGTCTGAATGACAATCCAATCGGTAAAGTATTTACTTATAAATTGAATCAAAATTACCCGAATCCTTTTAATCCTGACACACGTATCGCTTTTGAAATTCCAAAGAGTGATAAAGTGAAAATTGTTATTTATAACATTATGGGTCAACAGGTAAGAACATTGACAAACCAAAATTTCAGAGCTGGTTATCATGTTCTGAATTGGGATGCATGTAATAACGCTGGTTCTTTAGTTTCCAGTGGAACTTATATTGTGCGTATGAGATCAGGTGATTTCATTCAAACACGTAAAATGTTACTAATTAGATAAATTACATAATTGGGAGCGGATTAAACTCCGCTCCCATTAATTTTTGATGCAAATGGGAAAAAGTATAAAAAATAAAAAACGATTTATAGCATGGTTTATCATATTAATAATAATTTTTTGTATTGGGTGTGATAATCCGTTTTTGAAAGAGAAAAAGTCAGAAGGTATTGAAAATATTCCTCCTGAAACTTACCTTTTTCTGCATTTTAAAAGTGATACTCTGACAGTTCAGGACACTGTTATGCAAGATGGTTCTCCTATTTATGTTCAGGATACTATTATTACAACCCTGGATACAACTTCCAGTAACCAAAAAATTTATTGGTGGGGAGAAGACAGCGATGGAGAAATTATTGGCTATTATTACAAGTGGAATTATCAGCCAGAATTAATATTTACAACCGCTGAAGCCGGTACATTTTTTGTCCCGATTCGTCAGAAATATGATGTTTTCGATTTTGAAGTATATGCGGTTGATAATGACTCTGCAATTGATCCTGTACCTGCGAGATTATCATTTCCGGTATTTAATTCAAAACCAAGCATCTCTTTTAGAAACCAAAGTAATCCGACAGCACCAGCTGATAATCCCAATGTGATTGCATATACCTTTACTACCAGGACTTTTGTCTGGGATGCTATTGATCCTGACGGTAACCAGACAGTAACTGCTATTCTTTGGGCTTTGGACGATACAACTTCATGGAATGTAATTGAAAGAACAAACAATGTGTTACCAGATTATATTACGTTCACTGAAAATGAATTATCTGAAGGATTTCATACATTTTATGTGAAAGCCAGAGATGTTGCCAGCGCCTCAAGTAATGTATTAATGTTTCCGGATACAACTGACGATGAAGTACCTAATAAATGGTATGTTAAAGAACCGGTAGGTGATGTCTTGTTAGTCGATGATTTTGCTCAGGATCAGATAAACAAAACCACCCAGAATTTTTATGCAGATATTCTGACTGAGTTGGTTGGGGCAGATGGATTTTCTATCTGGGAAATTGGGAGTACTTTCGGTGATAATGCTATTAACCGAGAAAATGCAATGCCCTATTCTCCCACAGATATTGAAGCTAATTTAACATATTTTAATACGGTAATTTGGTTTTGTCATCTTGGGAGACCACATATTTCTGATGCCGGATTAAGTATGACAAAGTATGTTAAAAATGGTGGTCATATTTTTATTTCCAATGGGAATGAACAGGTTCCGGATACGACCTGGACATTTACCAATATTGATTCGGTATATCGTTTAAATCCGGGTGGTAGATTAATGTCAGGCCTTGAGATTAATATTAATTTAAGTGATGATGAGGTCATAAATCAACAATTGACTCTGGAAACCGGACAACTTATTGGTAATAGAGTGTCAGCCTTGATTCCAAATATTGAGACTGGTACAAAATCTGTTTTCAATATGGTTCATCCTGATAGCACAGAAATATCTGTACCCTATTCAGGTACTCCATCGGTAGCTATTCATTTTTCACCTTCATATATGGACGGTGAAAGTATATATTTTTCATTACCTTTACATTATTGTAACGGAAAAGAAAATGTTAAAGACTTATTGGATTATATAATTAATGTTGAATTTAATGATTAAAAAAAGTATAAGACTCTTTTTGGGGACAATCCTGTTTTTCTGTCTTGCCTATGGGCAAGCCGGTGGCAGATTGACAGGGATTGTAGTTGATAAAAAAACCGGTGATCCTTTACCAGGTGCTAATGTGATTGTTAAAGGTACATATCATGGAGCTGCAACCGATCTTAATGGTGCTTTTAATATTTTAAATGTTGCAAATGGTGTTTATGATATCCAGATATCAATGATTGGATACAAACTCTATGTTCAAACCGGTATTGAACTTAAAAAAGGCGAAACAATTAACTTGCATGTTGATATGGAAGAAACTGTTTTGGCTCTGGGACAGGAAGTGGTTGTAGTCGGTGGGAAATCAATTGTAGAAATCGATGAAACCGGTTCCTCAATAAAATATACAAATGAAGATATTACAGGAAAAATAGCTGAAAACGTAACTGATATTATCAAAAATGAAGTTGGTGTTGTCGAAGGTGAAGATAATGAGATCCATGTTCGTGGTGGACGCGTTGATGAAAGCCAATTCATTGTTGATGGATTATCATTAAAAGATCCTTTAACCGGTTCTGTAAATTCACTTTATGTAAACCCTAATGCTGTGCAGGAATTAGAGTTTATTTCTGGTGGTTTTAATGCTGAATACGGACAGGCTATGTCAGGTATTATTGATGTGAAACTTAAAGAGGGAAGTAACAAACCTGAGGGTAGTCTGAATTATAAAACAGACCAGTTGAATATATTAGGCTCTTCTGTTAATACTGATATTTTGGAATTTACACTTGGAGGACGAGAGCCATTTTCTTCAAAAATTATACCCGGAGATATTTATTATTTTATAAGCGGATATATGAATATTTCGGATACCTATTTGCCATTAGGAGATGCACTTACTCCAAAAGAAGATTGGCAGAAAGATTTTGCACTACGGGGAGATAATAGTTATAGTTGGATGAGTAAATTGACCTGGAAAATGTCGCCAAAACAAAAATTTTCAATTTCCCAAAATAATTCCTTTTCTATGGACCAAAGATTTGAAAATGAATATGAACTGATTTTAAATAATTTACCTACTGTAACCCGTGGTACTTATGTAACTAATCTAATCTGGAGCCAGACAATTTCGAGTCAGATGTTTTATGAAGTCAATCTGGGGCGATATTTAAATTATTCTAATTATGCCGTTAATGGAAAACACTGGACTGAATATAATGAAAATGTAGATTTGGAACCGATTGAATACACTAAAATAAATGAAGACGGAGATATTAGAATTAAACAGGGTGACAGATATTGGGATAGTGGAGATGATCCTCACTGGTATGATTATTATGGAAAAAATTATTCTTTAAACTTTGAATTAAGTTATAATACTCAGCAAAGACACAGTTTTAAGACCGGAATGGAAGCCAAAGCAACTGAAATGCAGGTTATTGATATTTATAAACCCTGGATTGGTAATAGTGGATTTGGACAAAGCTATGACATGTATAAGGTTTCTCCTATGAACGGCTCTTTTTTCATTCAGGATAAAATTACCTTTGAAGGTATGATTATCAATATCGGCATGCGATATGACTATTGGTTTCCCGGTACTTATATTGAAGAAGCTATTGATAACGAAAATTTATTCAGCATTACTTCGGCAGCCAGGAAAAAATTTAAAAATGAAACATTCACTGTTTTTGGACATCAGGGAAAAGGCCACATTTCACCTCGTCTTGGTATATCACATCCGGTTACAGATAATGATGTACTCTATTTTAATTATGGCCATTTTTCGCAACTTCCAACCTATGCTTATGTTTATGCAAAACTTAATAGTAAGAGTGAAGCAACTTATAATTTAATTGGTAACCCAAATCTTAATCCCAAAACAACAGTCTCCTATGAATTGGGAATTAAGCATAAATTTAGTAAAAACTCTGCGGTAGAATTTAAAGCCTATTACAAAGATATGTTTGATTATGAGACCGCTCAGAGTATTACAGCTTATAATCCAAAATTGGGAAGATATAGCTTTCTGATGTACATTAATATGGATTTTGCCAGATCCCGTGGTGTTGAATTGATTTTTCGTCAGCGTTATGGAAGATTTTTCTCCGGTAATATTAATGCATCTTATTCAATTGTAACCGGAAAAAGTTCCAGACCTGATGACAATTTACTTGTAGAAGCGGGAAAAATTTCATCAAAACCTCTGAGTGAGAATTTTTTAGCCTGGGACAGACCAGTTCAAATATCATCTAACCTTAGATTAAGAATTAGTGAAGATAAAAGAGTGCGCTTTTTTGGAATACCAATGCCTAACCATTGTGGGGCAAATTTGCACATAGAAATTCGCTCAGGTAGGCGTTATACCAAAAGCACGGTCTTAGATACGATTTATAGTGGAGATGATATTTATTTAATTGGCCCATCCCAATCTGATAAACCTTATTCCGAATTGGCTGATCTTTATACTGAATTTGATCTTAAATTATACAAAGATTTCAAGTTTGGCAAAAGCATTAACAGTCGCATTTTCTTACAATTTGAAAATTTATTTAATATTCAGGTTGCCAGGTTTATTAATTCCTTTACAGGAGAGCCCTATAATCCAGGAGAGCCGATTGCCTATAGTTATTTTGACCGACCGAGTCCGAACTATGATCCTGCCCGTTTTTATGCTCCACGAAAAATAATGTTGGGGGTATCATGGCAATTCTAAATAAATATAAAAAAATATTAATGATCTCCCTGATTGTGTTTGGCATTAGCATGCCTGCTAAAGTATTTGGAATTGATCTTCTACCAAAACTTGGTGGTCAGCGTGCAGGTACATCTATTTATACATTTTTAAAAATTGGAGTTGGGGCCAGAGCTGCCGGAATGGGTAATGCGGCTGTTAGTCTGGCTTCCGATGCTACTTCATTATATTGGAATCCGGCATCTGCGGCCCAGTTAAATTCTGATGTGGTCACAGTTGCTCAGACACAATGGTTGGCTGATATTGATTATAGTTATTTTGGTTACGTTAACAGAATCAATAAAAATATTTTTTTAGGATTAAGCGCAGGTGCGTTGTATACTGATCCTATGGAAGTTACAACAGTCTATCATCCTTATGGAAGTGGTGAATATTTCAACTATGGTGATATGTTTATTGGATTAACCTTTGCCCAGAAAATGACTGATCGGTTTTCTTATGGTTTTACAGTAAAATATGTAGAAGAGACTTTGGCAGATTTAGATATGCATTCCGCTTTATTTGATCTGGGTACTTATTACTATACAGGATTTAAATCATTAAGATTTTGTGTGTCATTGGTCAATTTTGGAACTCAGGCAAAACCGGGCGGTACATATTTAGAACCGCTTCAGGAAGGTGGCGAGAAAGAATCTGATTACGCTCTCTTTTCTCCACCGACAGAATTTAGGATAGGTGCTGCAATGAATATAGTTGACAGGGAACATAGTAAACTTCTGTTATCATTCCAGTTGAATCACCCTGTTGATAATGCGGAAAATTATGTTTTTGGGCTTGAGCAAAACCTTCGGGATTTACTTTTTTTACGTGGTGGATTAATTACAGCCCAGGATGAAAGAGGATTGGCCTTTGGTGGAGGAGTAAAATTTTCTGCCGGTTTTATGGATTTTTTTGGAGATTATTCCTGGTCTTCTTTTGGTGTATTAGGTGATGTACAAAAATTTCAAATATCGATGCAATTAAAATGAAAAAAATTATACTTATAATAGCAATTACAATATTAATGATCACAGCCGGTTGTGATTATAATCCGATTACTCTGCCAGAACAAGACCAATCGGCTGGAATTGGAATTAGTTCAGGTGAAATTAAATACTTGCAACTTAATCCTGTTTGGTCAATGGCAAATGGTGTTGAACTGAATGATCCAAGAGATATTTTTATATCACTTGATGATTATATTTATGTCGCCGATTATGGAAATGATCGTGTCATTGTTATGAATAAATCAGGTGAATCAGTAGAGAGCGATGGATTTGGAAATAATTTTTCAGCCCTTGCAGAAATTTCAAAATATGGTGTTCCGGGAGAAATCATATCCCCCAGATCCGTTGCGGTTGATGCAAAACTGAATGTTTTTATAACTGATAGCAGTAATGTCATTTATTGCTGGAATCAATATCATAACAGCATCAGGAATCTGAGTGACAGTTCAGATGATTCAATTGCTACTTCTGTAACTTATTATAATCCTGCAACTGGTGAAGAGGTTGAAATTACAGATTTTAGTTATTCTTATTTCTTAGAAGCACAAGGATATAATATTATTAGAGTAAATTATAGATTTGATTCTGCTTTTGTAGATAGTATTTTGGCTCCACATCCATTTTATATTGATAATAGTAATGAAAATCCAAGTATTTTTAAAAGTGTGGCAGCTGCACCCTCTGAACAGAATGCAATCTATGCTACAGATGAAAATAATCAACGTATTATTCAAATTAGAATGAGAAGAACCGGATATATAAAATTTAGCAATGGTGTTACCTTGTGGTTACATTCAGGTCAATTTGAGAGAAATGTGGCCAGTTCAGGACTTGGAGCCGGCACAGTAAACCAACCTACCGGAATATTTTCTGATGACGGAAATAATATTTTTTATACTCAGACCGGTTTGGAATTTGGATTTCACAAAATCAAATATGTCAGTGGAGATATTGATTTATGGATGTCTGCTTTTACTTTACATGCGAATGAAATTCTGGATCTTGGCAGATTTGAGAATGCCCAGGATGTCACTGTGGAAAATGGAAATATCTTTGTATTAAACTC
Source organism: Fidelibacterota bacterium (assembly GCA_029939575.1). Lineage (GTDB taxonomy): Bacteria > Fidelibacterota > UBA2242 > UBA2242 > JAOZSR01 > JAOZSR01. The sequence goes on along the minus strand of JAOZSR010000039.1, from coordinate 388 downwards.
CGGCGAAAACGAATTGCAGGAGTTTGATTTCAAGGGAAAATTCATCAGAAAAGCCGGTTTACGTGAAGTCAAGGTTGACACTACAGTCATAGATACTAATATTGTAAATGAAGAGTTCGTATATACAGAACGTGATACCATTATATCACTATATTATAATGATCTGCTCGATAATCCAAAGGGTGTTGATGTAGATGATGGTGTAATCTATATATTAAATAGTGGCAAAAACGAGATAATTCGTTTTGGATTATCTGATGATATAGATATTGATCCTGATGATCTTAATTAAATTAACCCGGCAAAACTACAAATTTTAAAATAGAGCAGGGATACCGTGCATTACCCGAATCCCTGCAATTTATTTTTATCTCCAATATTAAAAACT
>JAOZSR010000038.1 GCA_029939575.1 Fidelibacterota bacterium | reverse complement strand
GCGTAACATTATCTATTGCATCCTTGTATTTTTCAATAAGCATTTTGCCATCTTCGCCATTCATAATCCCAAGAGAAAAGGCAAGAAGGTCTTTTACTCTGTTTTCTTTGTTGTTAATAAATTCTGACATAATCAATCCTCCTTTTATTAATATTTTTTTTGTGTACCTTTATTTATGGCTAATATATAATCTTTATGCAGGAGAAAGATTGTTTTCTCCTGTTTTTTACTTTTATAAAATATCACCTTTAATAGAGATTACTTTTAACTGAACCATTATAATTTTTCCCGCCTGTTCAAGAGCTTTCTTTATAATGTATTCTGTTCCGCCACAACAGGGAACTTCCATTCTGACAATTGTAATGGATTTGATATTATGCATTGTAAAAATTTGGGCAAGTTTTTCTATGTATTGTTCATTGCTATGATCTAATTTTGGACAGAAATTAATTAATATTTTACCTTTGATAAATTTTTCATGAAAATTTCCATAAGAAAATGGAACACAATCAGCAGCAACCAATAAGTCAGCATTATCAAAATATGGCATAGCAGGATTCATAAGATGAAGTTGAATAGGCCATTGCTTTAATTCAGATTTTAAACTAACAGGTGCAGGAATATTTTTAGGTTTATCATGAACTATTGTGTGAGCCGCCATTCCGGGACAGCCTCCGGTTGGACATGCGGCATCAGCACTTTCAAGGGATGGAACCTCAATATTATTTTCCTGCAAAACTTTCACAGCAATATTATAAAATTCCGTTTCACCATGATCCGTGAGATGCTTTAAATGTGCTTTTATTGTATTTGCACCGGCTTTGATAATATTTTCTTCCATAACCCTGCGTTCATCATAAGGTTCTGCTTCACGTTCAACAGTTGAAATTGCACCAAGTGGACATTCACCAATACATGCGCCAAGACCATCACAGAAAAGATCACTGATCAATCTTGCCTTTCCGTCAATAATTTGCAATGCTCCTTCAGGGCAATTTGGGATACATTCGCCGCAGCCATTACATAATTCTTCATTAATTTCGATTATTTGTCTTTTCATTTTTTTTTCTTTCTTTTCGGTACACGGATTTGACAGAAAACCACGGATTAATTTAATTATTTTTTTGTCAGTGTTATAATGTTAATCAGTGCACATTAAATTCTTATGTTTTACAAGATTATCAAAAATATTATAATATCTTTGTCTTTTTTGTTGGTTTTGGCAATTTCATTACTAATACTCTTACATCCAAATCTGTTTCATTATAAATAGAATGAACAATATCTTTTGGACTTTCAATAATATCATCTTTTTGTACTTTTACTTTTTCTTCTCCTACCAGAATAGAAGGTGAACCTTCAAGTATATAAAAGGCAACATCAACAGGGGTAATATGTGGTTTTAATCCTTCACCTGCTTTTAATAGAAGATGCATAATTAAAGCATGATCAGTATCATACATCTTGTTAGATTGAATCCCATGAGGATTATCTGTTTTTTGTAAATCTTTATAACTTCTAATTTTCATTTTTAATTCCTTTTTTAAAATAATTATTTTTCTATTGAATATCCACTTTTTTGAATTATTGATATAATTTCATCTCTGTCAGGCTCTCCTTCAATTTGAATTAATTTTTCATTTAGGGAAATATTAATTTTCTCGACACCCGGTATTGTTTTGACCGCATTTTGAATTGTGTTAGCACAATGTTGACAGGTCATATTGGGAATTTTCAAAATTATATTCATTTTATTATTATTGGGTTGGATTGATTTATTGAAATGTTTTTTTACAAAATTATTGAATAGAGAATAGAAAATTAATCCTGTAAGCAATATTGCAGTCGTTGTTTGTAACCATAATGGAAACATTGACATTCCGGTATTTATAAAATTAAAATTTTCGCCTGATGAATAAAAAACCTGGTCAACAATTATTCCAAAAATAACAGATGTACTAATTATTGAAAAAAGATAAATAAACAAATTTTTTATTCCGAGCTTACCGGCAATAAATGAAATTGTTGCTGTATTTGTAGCAGGACCTGCGATAAGAAATATCAAACCTGCTCCGGGACTCATACCTTTTAAAATCAAAGCTGCTGCGATAGGTATAGAACCAGTTGCACAAATGTACATAGGAATTGATAATATGAGCATAACCGGATATGAAATAATAGGATTCCCAAGATATTGGTGAATGAAATCTGTTGGTATTACAAAAGTAATGATTCCACCAGCAATCACTCCGATCAAGATCCATTTTCCTGCATCGTTGATTAGTTCAAAAAATCCATAATTGATAATTTTTTTAATTTTATCCCAAAAATTAAGTGATTTATTTAAAGTAGTGCTGTTTGTATTGATTATATTGTTATCAAAATGAATTTTTTCTTTTCCTTTTTTTTCAAAAATCATTGTAAGGGTTCCGGCAAAAATACCTGAAAAAAATGCAGCCACCGGACGAATTATTGCAAATAGAGGCCCCAATAAAGAATAAGTTGCCAATATTGAATCAATGCCCGTAGTTGGGGTGGAAGCTAAAAAAGATATTGTGGAACCTTTGTCTGCTCCTTCTTTTCTCAAAAAGGCTGCAACCGGAATAACACCACATGAACACAAAGGCAAAGGGACTCCAAATATCGAAGCTTTTACTATTGAGGAAAATTTATTACCTGATAAATGGGTTCCAATTTTTTCACGAGGTATAACCAGATTAAGTATACCGGAAACAAAAAAGCCAAATATTAGATAAGGTGACATCGCAAGAAGTAGATTCCAAATTGATTGAAAAATATTTATTAATATTTCTTTCATTTTAATCTTCCTTTTCAATAATATCTGATAATTTCATGTTTTTATAGAGATTATAGATTTCTTTCGAAATTGAGTTTAGTTTTACACCCAAACTACAATTTGCAATAGGACAATGTTTTTTTCCAAGAGGGCAGGTCTTTATATCAGATTTTCCTTCAATAATCTCAAAAATTTCCAGCAATGTTATTTTTTGAGCCGGTTTATTTAATACAAAACCACCATTTGGTCCACGAAGTGATTTTAAAAGTCCTGATTTGGAAAGCTGCTGGACAATTTTTGCCAGGTGAGCTTCAGAGGATTTTAAAAAACTTGCAAGATATTTTACGTTGAGTCTTTCAGGATTTTTTTCTGCAATGAGTGCAAGGCTGTGTAATGCAAGTGACGCTCCTTCAGAAAGATTTATTAAATTTGACATACAAAAAATTCCAATCGGTTATAAATTAACATTTCGGTATTAAAATACCTAAATATGTAATTAGATGCAAGTGTTTTTTTTGAAAAAAATCAGCAGAAGAGAGGGCTGGAAAAAAAGAGAAAATATTTTTCTCGGCTGTTGATATTTTCCTATAGAATTACTACTTTTATTTTAGTGAAAAATATTAAATACCAAAAGATTATTGAACCTATATATAACCCCTTTGATATATGAATTGCATTTTCCCAACAAAAATGTATCAATAATTTTTTGCAGAATTATTCAGAAACTTTAAAAGGATAACTAAACAATTCTAAAAATCATACCCTATAAAGAATTGTAATTTAAAAAAATATAAAAAAAATTTTATTAGGAGCTTTTAATGTTAATTAATAAAATAATCAGGTATTTAACAATATTTTTTATCTCTTTTACAATAATTTTCGGGATATTTTTAATTATAAGTCTTCAAAAAATGTACAACTATCATGATATTGAAAAACAATTTAAAAAAGCACAAGAAGCAATATTGGAATTAAATATTTTTGTAATGAATGACCTTACGAAACAATTACAAAAGACAAGTGAACAAAGGGATATTGTTTTTAAGAATACTTTAAATGAAATTGATAAAATGATTTTGATGATAAATCAAACTGATTTGGCTTTGTTTCTTTCTGGCAGATGTAGGAACTATTATACCACTTTATATGACAAATTGAATATCTTAAAAAATATGTCATTACAATCAGACATTCAGTCTGAGAGAAATAATTATGAAAAACTATATAATGAGAGATTAGATGAAATTCTTGTTTTGGAAAAAAAAATCAGGTTTAATTTTTTAGGTTTAAGGGAAAGTGTCGCAGAACGGATAACTTTGGTAGAGAATCAAGTTGGGATTATTTTACTATTATTAATTACTTTCTTAACATTTTTAATTTATTTCATTTTATTTTGGTTTCAGAAACGAATAAGCAGACCCTTATCATATTTGAATAAAGCTATTGATACAATTATTAATTCTGATTTTGAAACAGAAATAAAACTTGAAGTGAAGGATGAATTTTATTTGTTGGGACAAAATTTTAATAAAATGCGTCATCAAATCAAAGAAAAAATAGATCAACTTGAATTTGAAATTGATAAAAGAAAAAAAATAGTAAAATCCCTAAGACAAAAAGAACAAGACTTAAGAAAAACCCAAAAGATTGGGCATTTAGGTAGTTGGGAATGGAATCTGGAAGAAAATTCATTCCTTCTTTCTGAGGAGATGTCTAATATCTATGAAGTTGAAGGAAAATCAAAATTTAATAATTTAAATAATTTTATTAACCATTTTATCTATCCCGATGATAAAGAAATAATCAATAAAAGAATGGCCAATATTAATAATGAAATAAGTGATGATCCGCTAATTTTCAGAATAATCACAGGTAAAGGTAATCAGAAATGGGTAAGTGCTCAAAAACCGGGAGTAATTGCTTATTTTCCTGATAATAATCCCAAGAAATTGATAGGAACAGTATTAGATATTACAATGCAAAAGAAGATGGAAATTGAATTAAAAAAATCTAAAGAAAACTTAGAATTATTCCTTAATACAATAGATGATTTTATTTTTGTTTTGAATACCAGGTTAGAAATTGTTGAATTTAATCCTGTTTTTGAAAAACGATTGGAATATACAAAATTAGAATTATTTGGAATGAGTTTCATGAATTTATATCTTCCGGAAATTAGAAATAAAATATCAGAATCAATGAAATTGGTTTTTTCAAAGCATAGTAATATTCTTACTGAGCCATTAATATCGAAAAACAAAAAAATAATTGATGTTGAAATCAAAGTTGTTAAAGGTAAATGGTATGGTGAAGAGGTGATTTTTGGTATTGCCCGAGATGTTACAGAACGTAAAAAAATGGAAAGAGAATTAAAAGCAATCGCTGACCGGCTTTCTAAAGTTATGATTGCTGCTAATGACGGTATGTATGATTGGAATATATTAACCAATCAGATTTTTTTTGATGAACGTTATTATACAATGGCAGGTTATAGTCCCAATGAATTCCCAGGTAATTTTGACGAATTTATAAAACATATCCATCCCCGAGATATAGAGAATGTTAAAAAAGTTATTGAGGATCATTTTTTAGGGAAAACAAAACAATTCCATGTAGAATTTCGTTTCAGAAAAAAAGATCAAAATTATATGTGGATATTGGGAAGAGGTCAAATAGTTGAACATGACAAGGCTGGTAAACCTGCCAGAATGGTTGGAACTCATACTGATATTACAAAACGAAAGCAACTCAGCGAAGAAATGCAGAAGTGGCGAAAATTACTTGATAATATAGTAAACTCAATGCCTTCTATTATTATTTCTGTTAATCCTGAGGGAAAAATTTTACTTTGGAATAGTGAAACTGAAAAAGCTACCGGAGTTAGACACAACAAGGCAAAGGGAAAACATCTTGATAATCTTTTTCCCCATTTTAAAGAAAATATGGAAAAAATAAATGATTCGATTAAATCCCATGAAATAAAAAAAATAAGTAAAGTACAGATTGAGATTAATAATCAACAACAGATTTCAGATGTAACAATATTTCCCCTGGTTTCTAATGGTATTGAGGGGGCAGTTATTCGCATAGATGATATAACAGAACAGATGCGTTTGGAAGAAATGATGATTCAATCTGAAAAGATGATGTCAGTTGGTGGATTAGCAGCCGGGATGGCGCACGAGATCAATAATCCTCTTGCCGGGATTATTCAGAATGTGCAGGTCATGGAAAATCGACTTACCGGAAATTTTCCAATGAATAAAAAAATTGCTGAAAAATATGGGATTAATTTTGAATCTCTGAGTAAATATATTGCAGAACGTGATATTACCGGTATGTTAAAGGATATAAAAGATGCAGGTCTCAGGGCATCAACAATTGTCAAAAATATGCTTGGATTCTCACGGAAAAGTGATGAAAGTTTTTCTTTATATGGTCTTCCTGATTTATTTGATAAAACATTGAAGTTGGCATCAACTGATTATGATTTAAGAAAAAAATATGATTTTAAGGTTATAAAAATAACCAAACAAATAAAAGAAAATATCCCTAATGTTCAGTGTGAAGCGGCAAAAATACAACAAGTTTTGTTAAATATCTTACGTAATGGTGCTCAGGCTATGTTTGAAGCAGAAACTGAAAAACCGGAGTTTATTTTCAAATTATCACATGATGAGATGAAAAATATTGTAATTCTTGAAATTGAAGATAACGGGCCGGGAATGGATGAAGATATTCGGAAACGAATATTTGAACCATTTTTTACAACCAAAGCGGTTGGTGAGGGCACTGGCCTTGGACTGTCTGTATCTTACTTTATTATTACTGAAAATCATGGTGGTGAAATGTACTGTGAATCGGAGAAAGGAAAAGGAACCAGGTTTGTTATTAAACTACCTGTAAATAAGAATGATGATAGCAATTTTAAGTAATTAAATCGAGATTTTCAAAATGGTTAAAAGAGAAATTGAAAATATGGAAAAAAATATAATAAAAATACTATTTTTATTTATAGTAGTGGCAATTAGTTTCAATATAACTTTTCTTTTAGCCGTTGATTCTGTTTTATCTATAGATGACAAAAAAACATCTAATTCGGAAATTGATGAGGAAAATATTTTAAGATTACTTATATGGGAAGGGCATGCTCCGGAAAAGTATATAAATGAATTCAAGAAACAGATAGAAGAGAAATATAACCGAAAAATTACATTGAAAATTTCTTATGTTGCTGGGTCTGATGATTTTTATCCTTCAATCAGAAGTGGGAATGTAGATATTGTAATGATGACCCACCATCATTTTAAAGACGAGCGATATCTTTATATCCAAAAGAAGCTTCTTCTGCCATTGGATTTAGAAAATATTCCAAATTTTAAAAATGTAATTTCCAATCTGCAAAAAGCAGAACATTTGTATAGTAATGGACAGGTATATGCCGTACCGGTCAGTCAAGGTACTTATGGATTAGCCTATAACACAACCATTTTGAAGAATGAACCTCAAAGTTGGAAAATATTATGGGATCCTGAATTCAAAGGAAAATATGTCATTGGACTTAATGAGTATATATATAACGCTAATATCACTGCATTAATGTTGGGATATTCAAAAGAATCTATTAGCAATTATGATATTTTAAATAACAATGAATTTAAAGAGAAATTAAAACAATTGGCAGTTAATGCTCATTCTTTTTGGATTGGCGTGGATAAAGCGTGTAATCTTTCCGGAAAGACTCTCGCTACGTCCTGGGGCGATGCAATGGGACCATTGAGAAAAATGAATGAACCCTGGAAAATTGCAGAACCTATCGAAGGTATGCCTTGTTGGATTGATAATTATGCAATCACCTATACTCTAAAAGACAAACCCTTTCTTAAAAAAGTTGCAGAGGAATATATTAATAAATTACTTTCAATTGAATACCAGGTAGAACATATTATGCGAAATTTATCTCTAACCCCAATCATTGAAAATATTGAAAATGAGCTAACCATGGAAGAAAAAAAACGAATCCACATAGGTGTTCCGGATTTTTTTGAAAATAATAGAATTCTGCAACATACATACTCCCAAAGAGATCGTAACGGACTAAAATTATTATGGAATGAAGCAATTTCAGAAATCAAGTTGAAAAAGGTTGAAAATGACAAATGAGAATCAAATTAATACCAGAGATTCAATTGCTACTAAATTACTTAGAATTGTATTTGCATTTTATATAGTAATTGCATTGGTTATAACCACAAGTCACATGATTATGGAATATGGGTATCAAAAAAATAATATTAATCGCGATTTAAAAGATATCCAAAAAACTTTTGAGCAGGTTCTTGCAATTAATATGTGGAATTTAAATCAAGAATCTCTTCAGTCCACAATCGAAGGTATGTTGAAAATTCCGGTGATTGTAGGTGTGAAAATTCAAAATGAAGATTGTCTGAATATTGCTGTAGGTGGTATAATATCTCAAGGGGAAAAAATTGGAAATGTTGGGTTACATGTTTCTCAATTAGGCTTAACTGCACAGGAATCAATAGTCCATAAAAATGAAAAATATAAACATGCTATTTTTAAACATGAATTTCCTATTATTTATAATAATATTAATGTAAATAAAAAACTTGGTTATGCTACAATTTATTCAAACAGTTCGGTGATTTACCGAAGAGTAAAATTAGGTTTTTTAATGCTTATAATAAATACTATTTTAAAAATTGTTGCTCTATGGTATATATTTTTATTTTTTTCTACCCGATTATTACGTAATCCTCTTATTTCACTTTCCCTGGCAACAAGAAATATTCGATTAGACAACCTGGATACTTTTAGAATAAAAATCCAAACATCAGGTAGAAATGAATTAAAAATTCTTGAAGAATCATTTAATTCCATGATTATCAATCTTCATGAGTCTATAATTGAAAGGAAGGAGATAGAGAATAATCTACGATTGAGTAAAGAAAAATATCGTGAGTTATATGAATATAACCCGACTATGTATTTTACTCTTAATAATGAAGGTACTGTACTCTCTGTAAATGATTATGGGGCACAACAATTGGGTTATAGTGTTGATGAATTAATTGGATATTCCGTATTAAAAGTTTTTCATCCCGATGATATAGAAAAAGTTAAAGAACGATTTAAACATTGTTTAGAGACCCCAAACAAAGTAATTAACTGGGTTTTTAGGAAAATCAGGAAAAATGGAAGTATGCTATGGGTTGAGGAATATGTACGTTCAATAGAACAAGCGGATGGTTCTTTAATTGTGTTTGTCGTTTGTAGTGACATTTCGATACGTAAGGAACAGGAAGAAGAAGTTCATCATCTACGTAATTATCTTACTAATATTATTGACTCAATGCCATCCATGCTGATTGGGATTGATGCAGAATTTAAGATAACTCAATGGAACAAAACGGCGGAACAAAGCAGTGGGATAGAAGCAAGTAAAGCTCATGGTAAAAAACTATTTGATTTAATACCAGATATGGTCTCTGAGATGGATAAAATAACGGAAAGTATAAAAACCCGTGAGACTAAGCGAGATCGAAAAAGAGCATCACAGAGAATTGATGGAACATATTATGAAGATATAACCATTTATCCGTTGATTGCTAATGGTGTCGAAGGTGCTGTAATCCGTATTGATGATGTAACTGATAAAGTTCGACTCGAAGAGATGATGGTTCAATCTGAAAAGATGATGTCAGTTGGTGGATTAGCAGCCGGGATGGCGCACGAGATCAATAATCCTCTTGCCGGGATTATTCAGAATGTGCAGGTCATGGAAAATCGACTTACCGGAAATTTTCCAATGAATAAAAAAATTGCTGAAAAATATGGGATTAATTTTGAATCTCTGAGTAAATATATTGCAGAACGTGATATTACCGGTATGTTAAAGGATATAAAAGATGCAGGTCTCAGGGCATCAACAATTGTCAAAAATATGCTTGGATTCTCACGGAAAAGTGATGAAAGTTTTTCTTTATATGGTCTTCCTGATTTATTTGATAAAACATTGAAGTTGGCATCAACTGATTATGATTTAAGAAAAAAATATGATTTTAAGGTTATAAAAATAACCAAACAAATAAAAGAAAATATCCCTAATGTTCAGTGTGAAGCGGCAAAAATACAACAAGTTTTGTTAAATATCTTACGTAATGGTGCTCAGGCTATGTTTGAAGCAGAAACTGAAAAACCGGAGTTTATTTTCAAATTATCACATGATGAGATGAAAAATATTGTAATTCTTGAAATTGAAGATAACGGGCCGGGAATGGATGAAGATATTCGGAAACGAATATTTGAACCATTTTTTACAACCAAAGCGGTTGGTGAGGGCACTGGCCTTGGACTGTCTGTATCTTACTTTATTATTACTGAAAATCATGGTGGTGAAATGTACTGTGAATCGGAGAAAGGAAAAGGAACCAGGTTTGTTATTAAACTACCTGTGAGTAAGGAAATTATATATGAAAGATAAGAAAAAGTATAATATCTCTAAATATAAAATAATCCAGGAGATTTATAATAGTAAAAATACCGAGGTGTATAGAGCAGTCAGGAAAGATAATACTGATCCGGTTATTTTAAAAATTAGAAATGAATCTGTGACTCAGAACCTTAAGAATGCTCTGAAAATTGAATTTGAATTCATGAAATCTATCAAAAGTAATTATATAATTAATTATATAAAATTCGAACATTATAAAGATATATCTATAATGGTTTTTGAAGATTGCAAAATGTATTCTTTGAAAAAATTTATACCAAAAGACGGCTTTAAGATTACGGAATTTCTAATCCTTGCTATTGAATTGTTTTCTGCTATTGAGGAAGTCCATAATCTGCAAATAATACATAAGGATATAAATCCATCAAATATTCTTGTAAATGTAAATCTTAATAAAATTAAATTAATTGATTTTGAATTTGCTACCAGCATTAATGAAGAGATAATTGATTTTGAATCACCTAATATTATGAATGGAACACTTGGCTATATATCACCAGAACAAACTGGCCGAATAAACAAACCGGTTGATCTGCGTGCTGATCTTTATTCAGCTGGTGTAACCTTATACCAGATGATTACCGGTAAACTGCCTTTTAGCGTTACCAATCCCGGCGAACTTATCTATTCTCATCTGGCAAAAGTACCAGAACCAGTTTCAAAAATCAGGCAGGATATTCCACTTGCTTTAAATAATATTATAGAAAAATTAATCAAGAAGTCTCCTAATGAACGATATCAGAGTGCTAAAGGAGTTAAGGATGATTTAATTTATCTCCAGAAAGCTCATGAAAAAAGAGAGGAAATTACCAATTTTATTCCCGGGAAAAATGAAATAGCCAATAAATTTTACTTAACAAATGCATTATACGGAAGAAACGATGAAAAACAACAGTTGTTAGACTGTTTTGATAGCATAAAACAAAAAGGGCAACTTGTTACGGTAACCGGCCCTGTGGGAATTGGAAAAACATCATTAATAAGAGAATTATATAAACCAATTACTCAAAAAAAGGGATTTTATTTATCTGGAAAATTTGATCAGCAAAATAATGGAAGAGCATATTCAGCACTTGCAGATGCTTTTCAGAATTTTATAAAACAATGCTCCGGAAATGGAGATGAAGCATTTGTTTTTTGGAAAAATAAAATTCAAGCCTCTGTTAAAGAATTTGGGCAGGTATTAATTGATATTATACCTGAATTTTTTAATCTTATCGGAAAACAACAAGTAATTGCCCCGATTTCATCGGAAGAAACAATTGTTAGACGAAATAAAATATTTTCTGATTTAATTCAGGATATTTGTAATGTTGGTCAACCTGTAGTTCTTTCTCTTGATAATTTGCAATGGGGAGATTCTGCTACTTTATCATTATTGAATATTATAATCGAGAAGAAAATTAAAAATTTACAAATAATTCTTTCCTATCGTGAAAATGAAATAGACACTAACCATCCGTTAACATTTTTTCTGGCTAAACTTCGTGATAATAATATTTCTCAAACAAATATCAAGTTGAAAGAACTTTCCAGAAAATCAGTATCCTCATGGATTTTTGATATTCTACCTGAGAATAGTGATAATGTTGATTCCCTGGTATCTCAAATCATAGCAAAAACCGAAGGCAATCCTTTTTATATTAGAACTTTTCTCTCTTTACTTTTCGAAAAGAAATATATTAAACAAGACAATGATGGACAGATATCAATAAATATTAAAGCAATTGACAAAATTCCTGCTGATAAAAATGTTGTAGAGCATTTAATTAAAAAAATCAATAATTTAAAGAAATCGACGAAAGAGTTTCTGGCACAACTTTCCATACTTGGAAGTAAGTTTACTATTAACCAAATTGTGATATTATTTGATAAAACATATTTTCTGGTTTACGAACATATTAAAATATTAATTTCTTCTCATATATTAATTAAAAGCAGAGAAAATATTCTTTTTGCACACGAGAAAATTCAAGAAGCTGCTTATAATTTATTAGACAAAAATACTATTGCTCAGTTACATTTGAAAATAGGAAAAAAGATACAGGAATCTCTACGCAAACTGGGATTAGAAAAGGAACGAATTGAAGATTATATTCATCATCTTAATTTCAGTGCGAAATTGATTCAGAGTCAGGATGAACGGATAGAACTGGCAAAATTAAATATGACCATTGGTAAGCGATTGAAAAATAATGCTGCCTATCGTTTAGCTGAAAAATATTTTAAGCGGGCAATTGAGTTACTTCCCGAAGATTCTTTCAATAATTTATACCGGTTATCTGTTGAAATTTTTCTTGCCTATGGCGAAATATTATTTCTCAATTCCAATTACGATGAAGGTGAAAAACAATTTGAAATAGTTATTAAAAATTCAAAATCTCCACTGGATACAGCAAATGTTTATATTATTCAGATTGTTCATCATGCTTCTCATCATAATCTAAAAAAATCAATGAAAATTGCATTATATGCTTTGGAAACTTTAAAAGTAAAACTTCCTAAGAAAGGATTAAAACTTGCAGTATTAGTAAATCTTATCAAGGTTAAATTAGCAATGAGAAAAGTAAAACCCGGACAAATATTAGATTTCCCGATTACAGAAGATGCACTAACACTGGCACAGATGAATGTTCTTGGTGCCACAATTGTTGCAGCCTATATTGGCTTTCCTGATTATTATCCGATTATATCTTTGAAAATGGCGGAAATTTCTGTAAGAAAAGGAAACAGTCCCATGTCAAGTTTTGCCTGGGTGAATTATGGACTAATTTTATCAACTCTTGGAGAATTTACCAATGGATATGAATTTGGCAAGGCATCATTAAAATTAATGAAAAAACTCAATGTAAAACTTTTTGAAACAAAAATATCTTATATGCATGGTATGATGATAAATCATTGGAAAAAGCCTGCTTATGATGGGGTGAAATATCTTGAAACTTCATTAGCCAAAGGTTTAGAAACAGGTGATTATGAATTTGCATCCTATGCCGCCAATAATATTATGCATGTAACTTTTTTTGCAGGTAAAAAGATAACGGATTTATTAAGACAATATCCAAAACAACATGAGATTTTGCGTCAATTTAACAAAAAACATACGATGTTTGAAGCAAAATTCTGGAACCAAATGTTAATAGTTTTGAATGATAAAAATAGCGATGGAATTACTGTAAAAGGTAAATTGATTGATGAAAATGAGTTAATGCCAATCCTTGAAAATAACCGGGATTATTCATCACTTGCTATTTGTAAAATAACAAAAATGATGTTAGCGTACCTGGCGAATGATTATGAGACTGCATTAAATAACAGAGAAAAATCTTTTGAATTACATGGCTCGGTGACTGGAACAGTATTTATTCCTGTTTCTCATTTTTTCGGGGCATTGACCTGTGTTCAATATTATAAAAAGATTAATAAAAGCGGAAAATATTTGTCTTGTGCAAAAAAGTCGCTAAGAAAGTTAAGAAAATGGGGTAATGCAGCACCTGACAATTATTTATATAAAGCTCAACTTGTTGAAGCAGAAATATTATCAATTAATGGAAAAATGGCTAATGTGCTAAAACTTTATGAAAAATCTATTTATAATGCCAACAAAGGAGGTAATAAATTAGATCTTGGTATCGCTTATGAATGTATGGGACGCTATTTAATGGAAATTGGATTTAAATCTATGGGATTAATGCAAATTCAAAATAGCTATGATGTATTTAAACAGTGGGGAGCTATAAATAAATCAAACCGATTGAAAGATGAATTTAATATCAAGGAAAAAAATGAATTTTCTCAGTTGAGTCAATCTATTAACACTCATTCCAACTTAACTATTAATACTATTTTAGATATGGAAACCTTGATTGCATCTATTAAATCTTTAACCAGTGATTTGCAATTTGACACATTGATGGAAAATTTACTTGGAAAAATTATGCAAAGTTCCGGTGCTACCCGTGTGGTATATATTCATAATGATCAAAATAGTCTTGTTGTTCGTGCTGAAAAATATCAAAATGCAAAAGTAAAAATAATTAATTCAACCGGTATTGAATCAAAAGAATTAAATCTTCCGATATCAATAATTGATAGATGTTACAATGATAAGAAAAAATATATTATTCAAAATATTGAAAAAGACGACCTAACTGGTAAAAAATCTGTACTAATATTCCCATTATTACGTCATAAATCTACAATTGGACTGATATTTTTGGAAAATGATTTATTCACAGATGCTTTTAGAAGCGAGCAAATCCAGTTTTTAAAACTATTAGCCGGACAGGCGGCAATTGCTGTTGAAAATTCAATAATTTTTGAAAATCTCAATTATGAGCGGAATTTCAATTCCAGTATTATTCAAAATTCACCAAACCTGATTTGTGGCATCAATAATGACGGAATCACAACTTTTATAAATCCGGCAGTTGAGCAATCCACAGGGTATTCAAAGGAGGAATTAATTGGGAAAAATTGGTGGGAAATACTTTATCCGGGCGAAGAATATTCACAGGTAACAGAGATGTTTAAACATTTCACTAAAGGTGAAGTCTATAATTATGAGATGAGACATATAAATAAAAATGGTGAAAAACGAAATGTCTCCTGGAATAGTTTTACAAAGAAAGACGGGCATAAGAACATTCAGGAAATAATTGGTTTTGGCATTGATATAACTGCACGGAAAAAAGCGGAAAGATTATCCAAAGAGCATGAGGAACAATATAGATTACTATTTGAACGTTCAAATGATGCGATTTTCATGATAGAGGCCGGAACCGGTAAATATTTGGATGCAAATAAAGCCGCTGAAAAATTAACTGGTAGGAAAATATCAGAATTGAAAAAAACAACTATTTTTGATATTACACCTATAAATGCTCAAAACAGGCTTCAGTCTATATCAGAAACCAATGAAAATATAGATTTTGGGGAAGTAACTTATCTGCATCTAAACGGTTCAAAAAGAGTTGCGCTTCTAAATGCTATCCCAATTACCAATAATATAATAATCGGGATGGCCAGAGATATAACCGAGCAAAAAAAGTCCCAGGAAATAATGATTCAAAATGAAAAGATGATGTCGGTTGGCGGATTGGCAGCCGGTATGGCGCATGAAATAAATAATCCTCTTGCAGGAATTATTCAAAACGTACAGGTAATGGAAAATCGTCTTACAAAAAAAATACCTGCCAACAATGAAGTTGCCGATAAACTTGGTATTAAACTTGAACTGATTATTGATTATATTAACGAGCGTGGTATTGCTACTATGTTACAGGATATAAAAAATGCCGGTATCAGAGCTTCGATAATTGTGAAAAATATGCTTGGTTTTGCCCGTGAAGGTAAAGGAAGTTTTACTTCTAATGATCTGGAAGATTTAATAAATAAAACCCTTAAACTTGTGTCTACTGATTATGACCTAAAGAAACATTATGATTTTAAACTAATAAAAATCAAAAAGAAAATTGAACAGAATATTCCTAATATTTTTTGTGATGCAGGAAAGATACAACAGGTATTTATCAATATTTTTCGCAATGGCGCTGAAGCCATGATGGAGGCAAAAACGAGGAATCCGGAATTTTATATCAGGATGATATTTGAAGAAAAAAATAAAATGGTAAAACTAGAAATAATAGACAATGGTCCTGGATTGGATAAAGATCTTCGTAAACGAATATTCGAACCGTTTTTTACAACAAAAGATGTTGGTAAAGGCACAGGACTTGGTTTAAGTGTATCCTATTTTATTATTACTGAGGATCATGGAGGTGAAATGTACGTGGAATCGGAGGATGGAAAAGGAACAAACTTTGTAATTAGGTTACCTATTAATAATAAATTAGGGGAAATATAGATGAAAAAAATATTGATTTTGGATGATGATACATCGGTAAGACATAGTCTGGTGAAATTTTTCGAAGATTTAGAATACAAGGTGCTTGCCGTAAAAAGCGCAGAGGAAGCTTTAGTTGTTGTTGAAAAGGAGCAAATAGATCAGGCTATAGTTGATTTACGTTTGCCAGGGATTTCAGGAGATGAATTCATTCAGAAAGTTTATGATAAATATGAAAATATGATTTTTGTTATTCATTCCGGATCAATCAATTATAATATACCTTTTGATTTTAAAACTATGCCAAGACTTTCTGACCATGTTTTTCAAAAACCAATAATTGATTTGTTTTATTTGTATAATGAATTAAAAAGATTAGAAAAGAAAAAATTGAAGAGTTCACTTAAAAAAGATAAATAAAATTCTTAAATTGCCTTTGATTATGAAATTGAATATTTATTCCAGAAATGAAAAGTTTAATAAAGTTTTATTTTTTTTAGTAATTTTATTTATTGGGAATATTATCCATGCACAGGATTTTTCTTTCTATAAACCTATAATAAAAAAAAATAATCGTAAAGCATTTTTGAGATTACAAAGTATTTCGTTTCTCAAGAATAATGAATATTTTAATGATTTTACATCTGGTTTTACCGGCATTGGATTTACAGTAAAGCCAACTATTGAGTATTATTTAAACACCGATACAAAAATAAGTGTAGGATATTTTTTTCTGAAATATTCCGGATTGAATAAATTTTCCCAAAATATTCCAATTTTTTCCGTTCAGCACAAATTAAATCAAAATTTGGAAATGATATTTGGAAATATTTTCGGAACCTTGCATCATGAACTTGAGGAGCCCCTTTTCAGAATTGATAGATATTACCAAAATAATGTTGAATATGGTTTACAATTTATTTTAAAAACCAAAGGTATAACAAATGATTTTTGGGTAAACTGGGAAAAGTTTATCCAAAAAAATGATCCATTTCAGGAGGAGTTTGTTGCTGGAAATAATGCAAATATTATTTTATTAAATAAAAAATCCTGGTCACTGAGTTTACCATTCCAATTATTATTTAATCACAGGGGAGGGCAGATTGATACTTCTCATAAGGCTGTCTCAACATTAATGAATGGACTTGGTGGTTTTTCTCTAAAATATACAATTAATCGCAGATCAATTTGTTTTAAACAGTTAATAATGACTTATAATGGATTGAATATCCCGGGGCAGGGAGAGCCTAATTCGCAGATTTTCGAAAAAGGTTATGGGTATTATTCAAAAATTGAATATAAGCAAAATTCTTTTCAGGCCATGCTTGGTTATTGGTCAGCAAACAAATTTATTGCTCCGAGAGGAGAATACCTTTTTCAGTCAATATCAGAGGATGATCCGTTGTTTTTTGAAGAAAAACGTAAATTAGTCACAGGTAAACTAGTATTTATTAAAAACATCACAAAATCTACTAAAATTATTTTTACAACACATTTATATTATGATCTCAATAATAATAACCTTGATTATGCAAATGGCATATATTTTTTAATTAATGAAAATATTTTGCTTGGTAGATTAAAAAGAGACAATTGAAAGTGGGATGAAGTTTTGCTTTGGTAATCTTATGAACTTTCCGCCCGAGCCCTTCTCCTGGAAAGAGAAGGGGGGCGAAAATTTATTTGTCTGTTAAAAAGATTTACTCAAAATTTAAAATTCTTTTTCGTTACAAATGATATTCATTTTTTCAAGTTCATCTAAAACCGGATTATAGATTTCCGGTTTTACAGGTGCATGAACACCGGTTAAGTTAATCTTTCCTTTTAAAATCAATTTTGTTGCAATTGCTGCCGGAAGAGAGACTGTTCTGGCCATTGAGGAATCGCCACCAGGAATTCCATAATCAATCAGGGTAGAAGTGATTCGTTTTGTTTTTCCTTTAATTTCTACCAGAAAATCATGGAAAAGTACGATCATATCCCGTTCATTTTCTTTATATTTCATTTTTTCCAGGAATCTTGCAGTCATTATGTCAAGCAAAGTATTTTCATCGGCAACTGGATCATTACTGAAAAAACCCAACCATTCAAACATCTCAATAACTTTTTCATTGCCATCATTTCCCAGAAATTCTATTACAGCTGATTTAGTAGAAATATTTTCCTTTGCCTTAACAAGTTTCCTGGTTAAGCCATCAAATGTTAATCCCGATAAATCATTTCTTTCTTCATCAGAAAGTACTCCGAGTTTTGCAATACAATATAATGTATCGCACCAGTTAGGATTTCTGATAGTTCCCCTGTACATTGTTTTAACATGTTTTAAACCATAAGTTTCGATATATGGAAGAGAATCACGGTTTGGATAAGTTTCAAACATTGGGCAACCATCGATTTCAAGTGGCCAATGGTTTTTAAAAAGGTCTTTACCATCAATTTCTATAATTTCACCGTCTTTAAGATATTTTGCATTGTTTTTCCCAGCCATTAACACACCACGTGGACTCCAACTGAATTTATATCCGAAGGGGTTTGTGTTTGCTTCGGGTGCAGGAAGTCCGCCACAATAGGATCTGAAACTGAGAACTTTTCCGCCATTATTTTCAACATTATGAATTATTCTCATGGCTGACATATGATCAATTCCCGGATCAACACCAATTTCATTCAAAATAAAAATATTATTTTTGCGGGCTTCAGCATCAAGTGCTTTCATCTCCGGACTTATATAAGATGTAGTTACCATGTGTTTGTTAAATTCGATACAATATTTTGCTACTTTTACATGGAAAGTGTAAGGTAACAGGCTAATTGCAAGATCACAATCTTTGATTAAATTTTTTAAAGAATCAGAGTCTTGAACATTTAACTGGATTGCTTTGCCTTCCGGATGATTGTCTATTAATTTATGTGCTTTACTGACTGTTCTTGTTGCTACAGTTACATTAAAATCCGGATCATCCAGTAAATACCTAACCAAAGGTTTAGAAACAAGACCTGCTCCAAGTACTAAAATTTTCTTCATCTTTCCTCCAATTTGTTTTTCATATAATTTAATTATAAATACTTAATTGTTTAATTTGAACATGTTCAATAATTGATAATTTTATAAATATTTTTCAAGATATTTAAAATTAGGTGTTAATTCACCCTTATAAAGGATTGTTGCTTTTTTTAATTCAATTGGTAAATTGACATCATTAAAATTTAAAGAATAATTTACGTTGGCAAGTGCAGGGATGAAATCCCTCAATGCATTACTAAAAAATTCCGATGATTCTCTCGGCAATTCACAGGGCAGATTATCAACTGCCAGGACAACCGGGCCATTACCTTTTATTCCATCAGTCGTATGTCCTGTTTTAGGATCAAAGACATAAATAGGATTTCCGGAATTTGTTGATTTTGTGTTACATTCGATAGAACCATTAACATCACAGGTAATATCGCCAATAACAACTAATGGATCTCGCTCAGAATCATAATTATTTTGTAAATATTCTTTAGTTAACAACTTTGGATATCTTTCATCCCAATAAATTGCATTAACAATTACTGTTAAATGAGGAATATATTTATAAAAAATTGATCTGTATTTTTCAGGAGTAGTATAATATTCTTTCAGATTGAATTTGTTGTTCTCAATATTTTCAACGATATCTTCTTCTTTAAATACAACTTTATAAATAGTTTTATTGGAAAATTTTCCCTTTTTAATAAAATTATCAAGTTCCTGTGCAGTGATGGTTTCGCATGGGAAAAGATCAATAATTTCCTGGGCACCCTTAGAAACATTACCATAGCCGGTCACACCAATGATTAGAGGAGAGATAGACTCAGGTAAACCATTTTTTCGAATCTCATTTCCGCATTCTGCAAAACTTTTTTTAGCTTGTTCCAGGGAATTGTAATCCAAAGCCTGTTTTAATTCTTCGAAAGGTGTTGGAATTGAATCTGCAGAAAATTTTCTACCCAATGCCCAAAATGTATCAAGCATTCCGGCAATACCGGCAAATCTGCCGAAAAATACTAACCGTTTTCCAGTATTATCAATGATTTTTTCGTAATCAATCAGAGTGTCTTTTAATTCTATCATTCGTTTCAAAGACGGGATATTTTCTTTTTGACCTTTTATTGTATGTGAAAAGAACATATAGGTTTTTTGGGGCTGAAAAAAATCTACAGGAATTTCCTTAACTGCCAAGACTATAGGACAATCAGAAATATTTTCCTGTACTTTTACACCGATATCAGTAAATTCCTGGTCAGGATAGGCTCTGATCTTGGATGGTTGAATGACGAAGTTTATATTATGTTTGTCCATAATTTTTTGTAAATGATTTGGAATAAGTGGAGTACGTCCTTCCCAAATATTTTTGCTTTCTCGTCTGATTCCTATTTTCACTTCTTCTCCTTTCTTTTAAATAACTTAATTTAAAAAATTTAAATAATGAATGATTTTTTTTAATAATTTTATTAAAAACGCAATTTTCTTAAATATTTAAATTTTTATTGATTTTTAAAAGTTTTTTTAACTTTTATTAAAAAAATCACAAATACATAAATTTATCAAAGAAAATTATTAAAAATGTTTAATAAAATGTTTGGGTGAAATAAATATAGGGCAAAAATTACATATATTCTATTATATTTTTTTTACGTTACTATCAATTTATAGATAGAAGTTTAAAAGTATTTTTTTTACAGAAATTTAAAAATAATCCGGGCTAAGATAATGGAATAATAAATATACATACTTGCATTTACTATAAAATTGAATAAATTAGTTATAAGTTTAAACCTGAGAATATTATGAAAAATTACGATTGGAATCAAATATTAAAAACAATTGAAAGTAATCAAAAATTTCTTTTATCTACACATATTAATCCTGACGGAGATGGACTTGGTTCAGGGGTTGCTTTGTACCATTGTTTAAAAAATATTGGCAAAGAACCGGTTTTCATTAATACATGTAAAATTCCTGAAGAATATATCTATTTAAATGATGATAGGATCATCCAAACTTATAATTCAGATGAACATGACGAAGTTATTAAAAATATAGATATTGTAATAGCACTTGATATTGGTGAATATGACAGGCTTGGAAATATTAGCAAAATAATTAAAGAGTCTGAACTGCCGGTTATTTGTATAGATCATCATCCACCACATGAGCATGATTTTTTTCTTGAAGTGATTGATGAAACTGCTTCAGCTGTGGCTTATATGATTTATACATTAATTAAGGAACATTTTCCAGAGGAAATTAATAAAAAAATTGCCGAGGGATTGTATACCGGAATCCTGACTGATACAGGCTGTTTTAAATATAGCAATACTGATCCATGCACTATGGAGATGGCCGCAGATTTATTAAAATATGGTTTGGTGCCGGAAAAGATTTTTAAATATGTATATGAAAATAAACGTCAGGAACAGGTGAAAATATTAGGTTATGTTCTCCAGAACATTAATTACGAGTTTAATGGCCGATTAGCCTGGTTTTCAATATCGCAACAAAATTTGGACAAAGCAGGGGCGACCACTGAAGATATTGATGGTTTTACAGATTTTGTACGCCAGATAAAAGGAGTCGAAGTGGCTGTTATGTTTCTTGAAATGGAAAATATTATCAGACTTAATTTTCGTTCACGGGGAAAAATTATCGTCAATGAATTAGCCAAAAATATTGGAGGTGGTGGACATCCGTTAGCAGCCGGAGCATCTTCTGAACTTTCTTTGGAAGAAACAATAGAGAAAATTTTACCAAAAATTCGTGATTTATTCAGATTTTAAATATAATAACTATTTCTAATCAGGGTAAAGAATTTTAACCTATGATAAATGTTTATGAAGATTTACTTAATGACAGTTTATTATTAAGTAAAATTATATTTTTTTATAATATAAGTAACTATTTATTAAGATATTATAATAAATTTTGGATATTAAATTGAAAATTACCGTAGCATCAAATATTGGATTTTGCAATGGTGTTAAAAAAGCCATTGAAAAAGCAATTCGGGCAACGGAGGAACATGAACAGGTATATATGCTTGGGGATATTGTTCATAATAAAGATGTTGTGAATGAACTTGCTGAAAAAGGTGTCAAAGTTATTAATAAATTGGAAGAAATGGACAACACCAAACCGGTATTATTTCGTGCCCACGGAACAAAACCTGAAATTTGGAAAGCCGCAAGAAGGAAAAAACTTACAATCATTGATGCGACCTGTCCATTGGTTTTGAAAATTCATAAAGAAGTTAAAATGTTGGCAGAAGAAGGCCGCCAAATTATTATTATTGGAGACCATGGACATGAAGAAGTTGAGGCGATTAAGAGCCAGGTTGCTAATGCTAAAATTATTTTTACAGTAAAAGAAGCAGAGTCTGTTTATTTAAAAAAGAAGGTCGGAGTTGTAGCTCAATCAACTCAGGATCTGGAACATGTAAAAGATATTGTGTCAATTTTGGTGGGACGGGTTCAGGATTTACGATTTATTAATACTATTTGTGCACCAACTAAAAACAGGCAGACTGAAATAGTCCAGATGGCAAAAGCAAGAGATTTAATGTTAATAATAGGATCAGAAACGAGTGCAAATACTAAACGATTATTGGAAATTTCAAAAAAAATCAACAAAAATTCTTACAGAATAACCAACGAAAAAGAAATTGATACAGCATGGTTATCAGGAATTTCATCGATAGGTATATGTGCTGGTGCATCTACTCCGGATAATTGTATTAAATCTGTTGAAAAATTCATAAAAAATCACCAAAATTATGACGTAAAAAAAAATTAAGAATAAATTTTTAAAAAAATAATAAAAATAAGGAATTAAGGAGTTTAAAAAATGGAAAAAAAATCTTTTGATGTTAAAGTCGGTCTTGCTGAAATGTTAAAAGGCGGTGTGATTATGGATGTTACTAATGCGGAACAGGCCAAAATTGCAGAAGATGCAGGCGCAGTTGCTGTTATGGCTCTGGAGAGAATTCCAGCTGATATCAGAGCAGATGGCGGAATTGCAAGGATGTCTAATCCAACTATGATAAAAGAGATTCAGGATATTGTATCGATTCCGGTGATGGCAAAATGTAGAATTGGTCATTTTGCTGAAGCCCAGGTATTGGAATCCCTTGAAATAGATTTTATTGATGAAAGTGAAGTATTAACTCCGGCAGATGAAGAAAACCATATTTGGAAACATGATTTTCAAGTTCCCTTTGTATGTGGATGTCGAAATCTTGGTGAAGCGTTAAGAAGAATTGGCGAGGGTGCTGCTATGATTCGAACAAAAGGTGAAGCAGGTTCAGGAAATATTGTTGAGGCTGTACGTCATATGCGCCAGGTGCAAAAAGATATTAAAAAACTTACAGTATTAGCAGATGATGAATTAATGGCTGAGGCCAAGAACCTGGGCGCTCCTTTTGAATTAGTCAGAAAAGTTGCCAAAGACGGTAAACTTCCGGTACCAAATTTTGCTGCAGGTGGTGTTGCCACTCCTGCTGATGCTTCATTAATGATGCAATTAGGTGCTGAAACTGTTTTCGTTGGTTCCGGCATATTTAAATCTAATGATCCAGCAGCAAGAGCCAAAGCAATTGTTACAGCTACTACATATTTTGATAATGCCAAAAAAGTTGCAGAAGTATCAGAAGGATTGAAAGATGCTATGGAAGGTATTGATATTAATGAATTATCAGAAAATGAAAAACTGGCAAACCGAGGTTGGTAAGTAAAATTTTATTGGTTTTATTTTACATAAGTTATCATAGTAATTAATCAAAAACAGTTAATTTGATTTGATATATTGTATATCTTGTATGTAGAATAGGGTAATAGTAGATATTATTTGGAAAAGAATATTATTAAATGAAAATTGGAATTTTAGGATTACAGGGTGCTTTTTTTAAGCATCAACAAATGTTAAATAGTTTGGATTGTGAAAATTTTATTGTCAGATATCCTGAAGAAATTAATCAATGTAAAGCTTTGATATTGCCTGGTGGAGAGTCTACGACAATAACAAAATTGATTGATCGGATTGGTATGCGACAACAATTGATCAATTTCAACGGGCCAATTTTTGGAACCTGTGCCGGAGCTATTTTGTTGTCTGAAACCTGTGATGATGAACGGGTAAAAGTCTTTGGGAAAATTCCGGTTAATGGTTTTCGTAATGCCTATGGAAGACAGATTGAATCTTTTAAAAAGGAAATTAAATTAAGTTTTTCTGATAAAAAATTTCCGGCGATTTTTATTCGAGCTCCAAAATTCTCTTTAATTAATAGTGAAATAGAAGTACTGTCAGAATTTGAAAATATACCAGTGCTTCTTAAATACAAAAATATTTTGATATCTGCTTTCCATCCGGAATTAACGAAAGACTTAAGAATTCATAAATATTTCATAGAATTAGTAGAAAAGAGTTAACATGGATAATGAAAAATCTAATTTTAGACAATATAAAGTTTTAGATAAAGTAAATAAACCGGCAGATATGAAATCTCTTTCATCTGAAGAATTACATATTCTTTGTGATGAAGTACGGCATTTTATCATTGAATCGGTCAAAAAAACAGGTGGCCATCTGGCTCCAAGCCTTGGTACAATAGAACTTATTGTGGCTATGCATTATGTTTTTGATACACCACAGGATAAAATTATCTGGGACGTCGGGCACCAGGCCTATGCACACAAAGTATTAACAGGTCGAAAAGATAAAATGAATACTATACGGCAGTATGGTGGCATTAGCGGTTTTTTAAAAATTCATGAAAGTGAGTATGATGCATTTGGCGCAGGCCATGCCAGTACATCGATTTCTGCAGCAATTGGTTTTGTAGCAGCTCGTAACCTAAAAAAGGAATCTAATCGCGTTGTTGCAATTATTGGAGATGGTTCGTTTACCGGAGGACTTGCCTTGGAAGGAATGAACAATGTATGTAACATTGATGGCCAATTTTTAACTATTCTTAACGACAATGAAATGTCAATATCTCCAAATGTCGGAGCAATTTCAAAATATTTGACCAAAATCCTACGCAATCCAAAATACATTTATTATAAAAATCGAGTTTGGAATTTCCTGGAGAATTTACCTCGGGGTTCAAGATTTTTTCGGAAACTAATAGCAAAATTAATAGTGCCTATAAAAAAGTTACTATCGTCTAAATTATTTTTTGAAGAATTTAATTTAAGATATTACGGACCTATTAATGGTCATGATCTTAATAAATTGATAATGACTTTTGAAAATATAAAAAATCTGAACTATCCGGTTTTATTACATATTCGTACCAAAAAGGGTAAAGGCTTACCAATAGCAGAAAAAGATCCCACAAAATACCATGGTATAAGTCCGATTACTTCAGGAAAAGCCAAAGATGTTAAAGAGGAAAATAATCTTCAGTTTCTGGAAGCTTTTGGGAAAATTACCATAGAACTTGCGGAAAAATATAAGGAAACAGTGCTTATTACTGCAGCTATGAAAGATGGAACCGGACTAGTAGAATATGCAGACAAATTTCCAGATAGATACTATGATGTTGGTATCGCAGAAGGCCATGCTGTAACTTTTGCGGCAGGATTAGCTGCTGGCGGAGCCCGGCCTGTCGCAGCTATATATTCCACATTTTTACAACGAGCCTATGATAATGTTTTTCATGATATTGCTTTGCAGCATCTGCCGGTTGTTTTTGCTTTGGACCGAGCAGGTGTAGTTGGTGCTGATGGCCCCACTCATCATGGTGCTTACGACCTTAGTTTTCTAAACACTATTCCCGAAATCATTATTGCGGCACCCAGAAATGGTAATGAGATGCGTGATATGTTTTTTACCGCTTTTTCTCAAAAAGACAAACCCTTTGCCATTAGGTATCCAAAAGATTCATGTGTCGAATTTGATGAAAATAGGAAACACAAAATCCTGGAAATCGGAGCCTGGGAAATTTTAAAAAAAGGGAAGAATGTTGCAATCATATCAAATGGTGTAATGACAAATAATGCATTGGATTCTTTGAAATTTTTGGAAAAGGATAATATCAAACCAACAGTCATTCATGCCAAATTCATTAAACCTTTTGATGAAGAAATGTTTTTACAGGTTGCCAAAGAACATAAATTAATTATTACAGTTGAAGAAAACACAATAATGGGTGGTATGGGCATGACGCTGACCGAATATTTAAATAAATCTAAACTTAAATCTAAAATTTATTGCCTCGCTTTACCTGATGAATATATTCCACAGGGTAAAAGAAAATTTCTATTAGAGAAATTAGGCTTGTCGCCTGAGGGTATTGCCAACTTTATTAGGGAAAATAGTTAATGTAAAAAAAATCAACTTTGAATCGTTTACCCTGTTTTAGCGTTTATTATGTTATTTTGCTAATAATATGAAAACATTATAAAATTAATGAAATTCTTGTAATGTGATACGAAAATTATGGAGCGAAAGTTTTTTTTTGAAAAGAAGAGTAAATTTTGTTGAACTACATCACATTACATTATGAATGTAACTCTTATATTGGTTAATAGTTTTTTTAATTTTACAAAATGGAGATTAAATGAAAAAAATAATTGCAGGAATGATTATAACTACTCTTATATTAAGTAGTTGTACAATGAAAATCCCTGATAAATCTGATATTCCAACCTGGGATGTTGAATTAAGTGCCCCACTTATTAACCTTACTGTAAAAGTAGAGGATGTAAAAGCATTGGCTGATTCTCCATTTGTCAAAATTGAATTTGACGGAGACTCGATTTTTGCTTTTCAGGATACCTCAAAAAAAATTGAAAAAGTTGAAGTTGGCGACCAATTAGAAATTGATGATATTAATGAATCATTTTCACAAAATGTTGATGATGTTACAGTTGGTGGAACAAATAAAAATTATACATCAGGTTTTGATACAGTAGGTGTAGATCCAATTGAACAGGTTATATCTTCAAAACTAGGTAAAATTAGTTTAAACGATACTGATCCAATTGAGACAGCGCCAGTCAAATTTACAGATATTGTGGATATGGATATAGTTCCCGAAGGTGCATCAGCTACAATTTCTCAGGGTGAAGGAATACCTACAATATACAGAGATATTAAATTTGATGATTTTGATAATGCGGTTTTTTCAGATGGTTATTTGAGCATTAATATAGTAAATGACCTGGTAATTGAACTTGGATATGATATTACTATTAGATTGCTTGGTGCAGATTCTACAACACTTTATGGAACCGATGATGATTCTGCCAAAGCAGTCTGGGATGTTGGAATAATGCCTGGTAATTCAGCCGAACGAACTATTTCTCTGACAAATAAGACATTGCCCAGTGATATCATTGTCCAGATATCAGGTGCAATTTGTGGATCCGGTGATGCGATAGTAATAAATAATTCAAGTACAAGAGAATCCTCTTTTGTGGTACAGGTTGAAGCAAAAAGCCTGGAAGTTGTATCTGCAGATGCTATTGTTCCTTCACAGGAAATTGATACAACAGGAGTTATAGAATTGGCAGATTCAGAAAATAAGGTCAAAAGCGCAAAAATCCTTGAAGGTACTCTGGCTATAAATATTGCTAATGATCTTCCGATTAATTCTACACTTTATCTCAATATCTATTCAATTGCTGATAATATTGACGGCAGTGGCTATTTTTCACATGAAATTAATTTATCTGCGAATCAGGCCTCGAACAATGATTTTCCGTTGATTGATAAATATCTTGTAATGGATATTAATGACCAAAAAGTTGAGTATGACTACAGAGTTGTAACTGAAGATACTGATCCTAACCGCGTTACAGTATCAGAATTAAACGGTGTTGGGGTTGAAATTTTATTATTTGGATTGAACACTGGTGAGCAGATTACATTTGCGGAATTTACAGGAAAAGTAAAACAGGATCCAATTATTGAATCAGGTGAGATAGATATTTCTTCTGATTCAAAAATTACTGAAGCAGTAATAAAAAGCGGAACTATGACGATATCAATTTTGAATAATGTAAATCAAACTGATATTGGAGTTCCAAAATTAAGTCTTGCTATCCCGGAATTTTTTGATGCTGGTGAAAATTCCATTTCCTATAATGAAATTGATTTGACCCATTCACAACCGGCAGTAATTGAAATTGATCTTGCTAACTATTTTCTCCGACCAAATACAGTAAATGTATCAGCAGATAGTTTTAGACAAAATATTACTTATGAAACAATAGTAGCGATTCCAAGTGATGAAACCGCTACTTTTAATTTACTTGA
This sequence comes from Fidelibacterota bacterium, assembly GCA_029939575.1. GTDB lineage: Bacteria > Fidelibacterota > UBA2242 > UBA2242 > JAOZSR01 > JAOZSR01. The sequence continues at coordinate 3,601 of JAOZSR010000038.1, read as the reverse complement.
TTCGATTAAGATAGATATTGTGGTCTCTGATCTTTCATTTACAAGTGTTACAGGATTTTTTAACCAGGAACCGATAAATGAGCAAAGCAGTATTGGGTTAGTACAGGCTACAAAAATTGATGTGGCAAAATTCTTTAAAGGTCAATTGGAATTGAAAATAATAAATAACATTCAGGCCCAGGCTAATATTCAGTTCAAAATTGATGAAATTGTTGACCAGATCACAGGAGCACCATTAGTTCATTCAATGCAACTTCCGGATTCACCTGAAGATACATTAAAAGAAATTATTGATTTGAATGGTTATCAGATTGATATGGAATTAGATATGGAAGCTGATACTCAATTTGTTAATTACTCCTCTAATATTACAATTCCTTCTGATAAAGAAATGACACTTGAATTTGGACAGAATATTGAAGTAATTGTTAGTCTTGTGGATTTGGGATTTTCCCAGGTGTCTGGATTTATTGACACTGTTTCAATTGACATTGATTCTGTTGAAACTGAATTGCCGGAATTCCCTGATGAAATGAAAGATATTAATCTTGGTGATGTGCAAATTGCATTGAATTTTGATTCAAATATTGGAATAGATTTATTTCTCAATTTAACTCTTGAAGCTTTTAATGAAGACGGGGATACTGTAAAAAAAGTTATTAACCATACAATTATCTCAGATGATGATGCAACAAAAGAAATTTCTATTCCTGATGCTCAAGACTTAATAAATATAAAACCATCAATGATTATTGCTTATGGAAGTGCGAAAATTGGAGGATATGGAAATATTACAACTGAACAATACGTTCAGGGCAAAATGGAAATACTTGTGCCATTGATTCTGTCTATTGAAGAGGGAGCAAAGTTAGACAGTTTGAATTTTTCTAAAGTCAGTGGAGATATAACCGGTATTGACCTGATTGAATCTATTGTAATTGGTACAAGCACAAATAATGAATTCGATTTCGGGGCAAAAGTCTTATTGTTGGCAGCTAAAGATACTCTCTATTTTGATCTTGGATCATCAATATTACCTGACACATTATTAAAAATAGAACTTCTTCCAGGGCAGGCAGATGATGAAATCAGTATTACTGAAGATAAATTTGATTTATTTCAGGATTCATTATATATCAAGCCTGTAGTTGAATTACTTGGTAGAGATGATGGCGAACCATCAACCTTATATAAAAGTGATTCTCTGTCCATCTTTATGTATGGAATAATCAGGGCTAAAGTGGATATTCAGGAAATAACCGGTAACGACGATGAAGAAGAGTAGGGAGATAGAGATGAAAAAATATAAAATAATTGTCTTATTATTAATTATAACTATAAATATTTCCGGATTATTTGGACAATACTTTTTAAATCCAAGAAGTATATCCTTAGCAAATACTTATGCTACCCAGGCTCGTGGCGGGCGAGTTCTTGGCTGGAACCCGGCTAATCTGGGATTTAGTGATAATCCAAAATTTACTATGAATTTTGGGATACTTCCCATCATTGGTTTTCCAAACGTTTATCTGAATAACAGTACAATTTCGCCTAATTTTATTTTCCAGGATTTTTTAACAGGTAAGCATCTTGAACAATCCGATAAGGATGCACTTTTGGATAAATTTCCGGACGATGGAATATTTTTTGATCAATTAATTCAGGCCGAAATAATAAATCTTTCTATTGGAAGATGGGCATTTTCCATGGGTGCAGAGATTGCCGGCGACATAGTTATGCCAAAAGGAATATTTGATTTTGTTTTTAACGGGAATGAATTTGGTGTACCGATTGATTTGAGTAATCTGGATGCACAATATAGGGGAGTATTGGTTACTTCACTGGCTCATGGACGTGAAATTAAGGTTGATATTCCATATATTAATAAATTATGTGTAGGTGGAGCAATAAAAGTTTTAGGCGGTCTTGGTTATACAGATTTTGAGAAAATGAATGCTACGATTACGATGGATACTACAAACTTAGGATTAAGTACTATTCAGGGTGATATTTTAGCAAAAGTTGCCGCAGGTGGTCTTGGCTTTGCTCTTGACTTTGGAATTTCAACTGAGATTAATAAAAAAATGAAAGCCAATTTATCATTAAATAATTTATTTGGGAATATTACCTGGGGTAAATTTGGACTTGGGATTTACGAGGGTAAAGATGTAATCATTAAAGAATTAACTTATTATAATGAAATCGCATCTAAAGACCTTATGGATGACCTGAAAATGGTAAAAATGGATTCACTTTTTAAAGAAGGACTTGAAGTAGATACAACTATAGCCGGAGATAATTTTATTACAAAATACCCAGCCTATTTATTGCTTGGATTTCAGTATGATGTGTTAGAAAATTTGAAATTATTCACAAATTTCAGACAATATTTTAGTGAAGATATCGGAATTAGTACAACACCACAATTATCATTGGCATGTGAATATAAGCCGGCAAAAGTATTTCCCATAAGATTAGGATTTTCTTTTGGTGGAAAGCAGGAATTTCAATGGGGAATTGGATCCGGTTTGAATTTTAAACATTATACTTTTGATTTTGGCTTTTCTCAAACAGGCGGAATGTTTAATAATGCAAGAGGTATGGTCTTTTCTATGGGACAATCACTTGTTTTTTAGATTTAATATTTTTATGACTTATAGAGGGTTGTTAACTGCAACCCTCATAAGTTAAGTTGTTAATCACTATTTCTATTATAAACAATATATTAATCAAAATTTAATCACAAATATTACAAAGAACTCAAAGTAAAAAAGTTGGTATTTTGGAAAGAAATTGTTGAATATTTTGGTTGCAAAGAATGAAAATATAATAATTATTCACAACAACTTGTTTATTTTCAGCATGTTCCCTCAAAATTTGGTAAAACTATAAAGAATCAGTAAATTTTCAAGTTGTTAAAATGAATCATATTATTCATAGAAACCTCAAAGATTTGATCTTGATTATGATTTTTTCATTGTTTATAATTTTAAACAGTTAGAATCTAAAAAATGTGGAGAAAAAAATATGAAGCTTGCAAGCCTGCTCAACAAAGATTTAATTTTTTGGAATATAGAAGTCAAAAATCATGAAGAACTTTATAAATTGATTGCAGATTCAGTTTCAGAAAAGTTTGATTTAAAATCCGACGATATTTTTAATGCCTTTATCAAAAGGGACAAGTTAGGCTATACAATTCTACCTCATGGAATTTCTATACCTCATGGGCGACTTGAAAATTTTAATGATTTAATATTAGCAATTGTCAAATTAAAAACACCCTTTGATATTAATAATGAAAAGGTGGATCTGTTTTTCATTCTTTTAACAAGTAATATCGGATCTAATTTATATCTTAAATCTTTAAGTGCATTTGCACGTGTTGCAAGGGATTATGGTGAAAATCTAAAAGAATTTTCAAATAAATCTGACTTTTATAGTTTTTTGGAAGAAACAAACATAAAAGTAAATAAAATGGTCCTTGTAAAAGATATTATAACAAAAAATCCCATAACTGTAAGTTTAGATGAAAAGTTAGTAAATGTAGTGGATTTGATGAGGCAAAACAATATTACATATGTGATCGTTACGGATGAAAACA
>JAOZSR010000182.1 GCA_029939575.1 Fidelibacterota bacterium | reverse complement strand
AGTTTATGTTTGTCATCTTCATTTTTTTATTCCTTTAATTGATTTCTCAACTGAAACTAATATAATTTTATCAACAAATCAATATACTTTTTTCATCAGACTTTATAGTTAATTCATTGGTTTTTATCATTGCTAACGGACAAGCCTGAGGGACGGGAATTCCAATGTGAAAATTTTATTTCTTTCAAAATAACTACCAAAAACTGTAAAAAATGAAGAGCTCTTCCCGTTCCTCTCAAGGCAATTGTTAGGCACTTTTTTATAATTAGTTATGTTTTTTTGTGGGAATATAACAAAATGAGCGGTGTTCTAATTAGGTTGGCACTCCAATAAATTGGATTATTGCACTATGGCAGTCCTGATGCCTCGGAACGAAAACCTTAATCCGATATTTGGACTCGAGAATCACCGCTCATAATAATATTTCTTTTTTCATCAAAAATAAAAAACATGTTTTTATCAAAAATTAGTACAATTATTTATAAAATTCTATATTTTATCATTTATCAATGATATATAATTTATTATTTTTTTTGTGGATTTTCATCTAAAATATTTTTCAATTTGGGTTATAACATTTGGATATGCTTCCATAGACATTTCCTCTTTCTGATTATATGTAATTTTTAATAAATTTTTAGACAATCTCTCTATCTTATTAATATTAGAAACAGAAATTTTAGAAGGATCTTTTAATCCAATACCAGAATAAATTAATAAAATCCCATCCTTAATTTCAGCAATTGTTTTTGTAGTAAATTTATAAATAAAAAATCCTATTAATATGTAAAGGAATATTTCAATAAAGAAGTAATTTTCAAATGATACTCCTAATATGATATATTTTAAAATAGGAATTAATCCATAGGCAAATATAATCCATCTTTCTTTTTTATTATTTTTTTTAAATTTTTTATTCTCCATATTCTATATCCTTGTGTATATCTCAATTTATATTGCCTAACATAAGTTTATCTAGCTTTAAAGCAACCAAAAACTTTGGTCTATGCAGGAAAACTTTCCTATATACGCCAAACTTTGGTCTATGTAGGAAAAATATGTTTTCTTCATAGGCTAAAGTTTCCAAGAGTTTTACTCTTAATTATTTGCATAAAATTATTCATCAATTATTCTGCTCTCAAGTCCAATTGAAATTACTTCACGATATGGTAATTCCCAATATTTTTTTTCTTTATTCCATCTCCCACCACAAGATTTAATTAATTGTCCAATATATTTTTCACCATATTCAACTCTTAAATGCATAATTTTATTGCCAGGAATTCTCTTTTTATTTGGATTCCAGGGATGAATTTCTTCAATCAATTCTATCGTTTTTGTACAAATCAATTTTTCAGAATCATATATATATCTTACACAAACAAGTTTATTACCATATTTTTCAGTCATATATTTGGTTCCTGTTGAACCTGCTTTAATCTTTTTTAAAATTTTTTTGGTCATATTAAATACTTTTTAATATTTTATATTTTCTTATATGAAATTAGGGCATTAAGAATAAAAATAATTATCAATCCTAAAATTAAAAAATTCAAATAAACAGTAGAAAATTATAAACTATCCACAGGACTTTTTACACCTATATTTTTTTTATTCATTACATGAGTATATACCATAGTAGTTTCAACACTGCTATGCCCCAGTAATTCCTGAACTGTCCTGATATTCACGCCATCCTCAAGCAAATGAGTAGCAAAACTATGGCGAAATGTATGACACCCGCCGTGTTTCAATATTCCGGATCTTTGCATTGCACTTTTTACTGCACGCTGAAGAACTGCACCGTGAACATGATGTCTTCTCTCAATGCCTGAAATCGGATCTTTGGATATATTTTTACCGGGAAATAAAAAATGCCAGCCAACCTCTTTTCCTGCATTTGGATATTTTCGCTCAAGTGCATAGGGCATAAAAACAGAGTCATATCCATCATCAATATCCTTTTTATGAATAGTAATAACTTTATCAATATGCTTTTTCAATTGCTTAATAATAGATTCCGGAAGCATGGTAACCCTGTCTTTTTCTCCTTTTCCACTACGAACCACTATTTGTTTGTAGTCAAAATCAATATCTTTTACCCGTAACTGTAAACATTCAGTCAATCTTAAACCGGCACCATAAAGTACTGTTGCCATTATCTTATAATCACCTGTCATTTCATCCAGAATAAGTTTTACTTCTCTTCTGGAAAATACTTGTGGTAAACGTTTAGGACGCTTTGCCCAGACAATAGATCCCAATTCTTCAACATTAATATCTAAAACTTCTTTATAAAGAAAAACAATTGCACAAAGTGCCTGATTTTGTGTTGACGCTGCAACATTCCCATTGACAGCAAGATTATTTAGAAATTTTCGTATTTCCTTAGCACCCATATCTTTGGGGTGTTTTTTATTATGAAAAAATATATATCTTTTTACCCAGTGAACATAGGCTTGTTCTGTACGATAACTATAATGCTTTATTCGTATTGTATTTCGTAACTGGTCTAATAGTTTAGGTTTGCTATTTTCATTACCATACATATTAAATCCGGAAACTGCTCCGCCACCTGAGTCACATAAACTCTAAGAGTTAGAAAACTTGTTTTTTATCCTTTAACTGATCCGCAATATATCCAAATGTCTATTTTTAATTGGTTTCAATATAAATAATTAAATTTTTAATTACAAGAAAAAATAAATCTTTGATAAGGAACTACGCAATTCAATAAAAAACAACAAAACCAAACAGGAATTTAAATTCACCTCAAATTAATTATTGAAGATTATAGTAAAGGTGAATCCAATGAAATATTT
>JAOZSR010000109.1 GCA_029939575.1 Fidelibacterota bacterium | reverse complement strand
GTACATTACTTTTACTAATCACAATAATTGAAATTTATTTTGATGGAGTCGTAAAAAGGTTCGAAGCCGTCTTTCCGTCGAAAGCCGGACATAGTCTGAGGCGGCGTAGCAACGAAGAATCTCGTCGATAATTGTAGGAGATTCTTTCAGTCAAAAACCTGATTGTAAACATTCGTACCTCATTCAGAATGACAACAAATTTGCTTTTTACGGAATTGTCTATTTTACTTTAAAAACATTATAAATCCTGGTCCAGTTAGTTGATTGGCCGGATTGAATAAATATATTATAAAAAAGTTCGGGACTAATCACATGTTTCCATCCCCAGAGATTAACTTTATTTGTTTGAAAACTTCCGGTTTCACTAATTCCAATTTTATTTTTAAGGTTTATTAACTCCCATTTTGCATCAACCGTTTCACCGCCTGTAAGATTACTAAAAAAGAATTGTGCATTTGGTGTACTGTTAAATGTAATTTCTTTTTCCCCAATTTCGACCTTTTTTTCTGGATTAACAGTATCTTCAAACAATGCAGATTTTAATTGAAATGGAAATTTTAATAAATAATCATTCCCTATTAAATCCTTATTTATTGCTAAAAAATTGTGAACATATTCATCTGTAACTATAACTTTATCACCCGTATTTTGTAAAAAATATTTGATTTTAAAACCACTTTCAAAAAGTTCAATCTCTTTTCTTAACAGATATGAATAACCAAAAATTAATTGTGATTTACAAATAATTTCAATTTTATTCGGTTTGGTAATAATGGTATATTCAGGTGATTTAACCATATAATTTTGAATAAAGCTGTATCGAACATCCTCTTTTTTTAATAGGCCAACACCAATTTTATGAAACCACCCCCCTATGTTGGTTTCAGTAAAACCGAGAGGAGTATCAATTCCAAATTCATTATAAAATCCCCTTCCAAAACGATGCTCATCTTCACCGTCAGTTTTTTCAACACCTGATAAAGAAATATTCTGATATTTGACTTTAACAATTTTTCCAGTCTGGTCAAAACGGGGGAAAATATAATTTTCGGCAGGGAAATCTATGTGAAGTTCCAAATTTTGATTTTTAAGTATATGAGACATAGCGAAAAGGTGTTAAGAGTTTAATCTAAAAGCAATGTTATATCTTCTTATTGCTTATTTAACAAAATCTTTCAAAGCCAAACAACTATTGTTTTGGTCTAAAAGTGTGTTTTGAATCATCATGATGCCGCAGTTCTGGTTCAAAAATTGTTAATAACGCCATGGATATCACCCCTTTTACACAGGCGTTTTCTTTTAATTCTCCCTGTATAATATTTGTTGTGCGAAAAGGGATATTGAGTAATCTTTGTTTTACATACTGCCTGGTTTTTACTAAAATATATTCACAATCTTCAATTATACTACCACCAATTACTATAAGATTAGGGTCAATTGTTTTAAGTAGGGTTGTGCATAAAATAGATAATAAATACGCATATTCATCCAGAATTTCATGAACAATGGGATAAGTAGAACTGTAATTATTAACGATTTCGCACAAAGTCATATTCTGAATCTTTTCTTTATCTTCTGAAGTTTGATATTTCAATTTGATTTGTAAAGTTTCAGTTAGATATTCTTCACTCATTACATTTCCAAAAAACTTTTGGTTAGAATAGAGATTCGGTAGTAATGATTTATCAATAAGTTTATGGCCTAATTCAAAATAGCCAAGTTCTCCGGCACTCCCAAAATGCCCCCTGATAAGGTGATCATCAACAACAATTCCAGCGCCCAATCCTTCACCAATCCAAATATAAACAAAATTGCTCTCATTTCTTCCGGCACCTAATAATTGTTCTCCGATTGTCATTGCATTTACATCATTTTCGATGATAACCTGAGTCTTGAATTTTTCAGAAAATTTTTCGCCTAAATGCTTATGACCGGCACCTCTTAAAATATCAATAAAAAAATTATTTTCCTCGCTGTATTCGCTTAGCCCGGGGATACCAACTCCAATACTAACTAATTGTTCAGCATCGACTTTATTTTCTTCAAGTATTCTTTCCATGGTTTTAAATAATATTTCCAGCCCCTCGTCGGCAGAAGTGTTTTTTGAATATTTAATTTCCTGGCGACTTAAAATATTTGATTCCAGGTCGGCAAAAGCAATATTGGCTTTCCTTAGATGAATTTCAATTCCAAATACATATCCGTTCTCTGGATTAATCTTTATCATAGTTGGCCGTTTACCACCACGTTTTGTGGAAGTCCCTTTACCAATTTCTAAAATAAATCCAGCATCATCCAGGCGGCGGATAATCTCTGAAACTGCGACTTTTGAAATGCCGGTTTTTTTGGCTAATTCTATACGCGAAATTGGTCCTTCATATCGGATAAGATTCAATAATCGAACTTCATTTAATTTTTTTATTAACTGGGAATTCACTTTCTTTGGCATAACACTCTTCCAATTTAGTTTAGCTGCGCTTAGTTTTTTTCTATATAAAATAACAAAATTTATTGTATTTCGGAAATAAATTCGTTAACCCAATTAACTTTCCTTAATAAATTTTATATTTTTCCTTTAAATCATAAAATTTATTGTTGTCTGTAATCCACGAATTAATATATTCATCAATCCTGTTTTGTGTGAAGGAATCTCTTAAACTACCACTTCCTGATAATAAATCAATCCATCTTTCTTTCCATTCAAATCGGTCCGGATGTTCTTTTTGTATAGTTTGTAATATTCTAATAGCAGTTTCTACAGGTTTATAGATATTTCTGTCAATAACATTGAGTTTAATTCCCCGGCACACCTCACCTTTATATTTTGGATTATTGGCTTTGCCTTTGATATTTTGTGGAGTAAAATTTTGCAGAATAAACTTTATCCCTTTTAGTCCTAATTGATTGAGATGATCACATACTTTTTCGCTATCAAGCCAGGGAGCGCCAAACAATAAAAAAGGTGTATCTGTACCCCGCCCCTCCGAAAGATTTGTTCCTTCCAGCAGACACATCCCCGGATAAACTGTTGCAGTTAACAAATCCGGCATATTAGGTGAAGGTGGAACCCATTTCATACCGGTTTCATCGTACCACTGATCTCTTTTCCAGTTTTTAACTTTCACTATATTTAATTTTTCCAGTTTTTCGGTTTTCATCATATTTTCTTCGTTAATAAATCTGGCAAGTTCCCCCGCTGTCAATCCATAGCGAATCGGTATAGCATGCATTCCAACAAAAGATTTATAATCTTTATCCAGAATCGGACCTTCTATAATATCCCCCCTGATTGGATTTGGTCTGTCAAGAATAAAAAATCCAATCTTATTTTCCATAGCAGCTTCCATACAATAAGTCATTGTAGAAATATAAGTATAAAATCGAACACCAACATCCTGGATATCATATACAAGCAAGTCAATATCTTTTAACATCTCTTTGGTTGGTTTTTTAACTTTACCATACAAACTGTAAATTTTTATTCCGGTTTTAATATCTTTCCCATCTTGAATTGCTGCTCCTGCATAAGCATCTCCCCGAAACCCATGTTCAGGAGCGAAAATTGCCCTGACATCACATTTTTCATGAAACAGATCAACTATATGATAACCATCGATATTCAAGGATGTATGGTTACAAATCAGCCCAATTTTTTTCCCCTGAAATTGTTGAAAATTATGAGTAACAACATCATCAAGACCGGATAATGTAATAGTACTTGATTCACATTGCTGCATATATATCAAACCAAAAACTAAAATAGTAAGGGGAAAAAATTTTTTTATCATATAAATCCTATTATTTTGAATTGGAAATTTGATTCTATAAACCAAAAATTGATCAATATTATCAACAAAAGTCAGAAATGTCCTTTGCGATTCAATTCATATTGGCGGGAAAAGTCACAATTAACCCGTTTGAATAATATGATCTCCCAAATTCAGTCCTAATAAACAGTGTGCTTGTTCAAATTTTGAAACATAATCTTACATAACATAGTAATTTAAGCCGGAGACTTCATTATTCTTTTTCGAAAATCCAGCAATTCTATATTTTTTTAGATAATTAATCTAACTAACTATTTGATATTATCAAAACTTTTCTTTATTTTTCAGGAATAGAAATTGTTATCTTTCATATTCACTTTTAGTTATTTATTTTTTTAAATTGAAATTATGTTTTTCGGAGGTTAAATAATGTTAAAATTTAAAACACTTCTTGTTTCTACAACCATCCTTGTTTTGATATTTATAAATAGTTGTGCTCAGGGATTCTTAATCAAAAATCAACCAAAGGAAAACATTTCAATACAGCAGCAAATTGACATATTATTAAAAAATCCATCCCTGGACCCGGCCTTTATTGGAATCTATATTGAAGAGTTAGGCACTTCTACCATTGTTTATAATAAAAACGAACACAAATTATTAATGCCGGCCTCCAACATGAAATTAGTCACAACTGCTTCTGCATTAAGCATTCTGAAGCCTGATTACCAATATTTAACAAAAATTTATTCTGACGGAGAAATAAAAGACAGCGTACTTGAAGGAAACTTAATAATTAAAGGTTCCGGAGATCCCGTGATCTGCGGTCGCTTTTACGACGACAATCCCGACTCTATTTTTACACTCTGGGCTCAGAAATTAGCCGAACTTGGTATTTCTAAAATCAATGGCAATATTATTGGAGACAATTCTCTTTTTCAGGATGACGGACTAGGATATGGCTGGGAAAAAGACGACCTGCCTTACTATTACGCCGCCAAAACAAGCGCCTTGTCATTTAATGATAATTGTATTGATTTTCATATTTCACCCGGCAAAAATTGCGGAGATTCTGTAACAGTAAAACAACTACCGGTTAACAATTACCTGGAAATCGATAATCAATTAATAACAGTTCATAGTGACTCTTCATCATCGACATCATTTACCAGAAATTTTATTGATGGTAAGCTGTATTTAAAAGGGCAAATTCCAATCAACTCTGAAACAAAAATTGACTGGACTACTGTTCCTGATCCGGCTGATTTTTTTCTTAAAGCCTTTACCGACATTTTACTTAAAAATGGGATAAGTTTCAATCAATATAGCATTTGCTCAGAAAAACCAAATTACAAAGACAAAACCCTTTTGCATGTTCACAAGTCTGTTCCTTTGAAAAAAATTGCTCACAACATTAATAAAATCAGCAACAATTTTTATACTGAAATGGTACTAAAAACTATTTGTAAAGATCAAAATATAACAACCTCAAAAGCAATCAAAGCAGAAAAGAAGTTTCTGGCCTCAATCGGAATTGATACAGACAGAATGTTTATAATGGATGGGTCGGGATTATCGCGGCATAACATGGTAACAGTTCATCAGATTGCAACTATATTAAAATATATGCATAGTAGTGAGAATGGGGCGATTTTTAAGGAAACTCTACCTATTGCGGGAATAGACGGTACACTCAAACGCAGGTTAAAAGGCAGTAATGCTATCGGACATGTATTTGCAAAAACCGGCTATGTGGGACATGTGCGCGCCTTATCGGGATATGTAGAAGCAAAAAACGGCAAGGAATATGTTTTTTCTATTATCGCCAACCATTACCCAACCCCAACAAGTGTAATCAATAATCTTCAGGATCATATAGTAACAATTTTGTATAATCATGAAAATTAACAGGGCTGTCAAATGGAAAAGATTATCAAAAAAATCACCGAAATCAGGCGACAATTACACAAACAGCCGGAATTAGGTTACAAAGAATTTAAAACAACCGAATTAATCCGGGAAACATTAGCCGAACAGGGAATTCAATTCACCCCTTTCAAAAACCTCAAAACCGGTGGATTTGCAGAAATAGGATCAGGCAAAACTTTACTATACAGAGCAGATATAGATGCACTGCCAATTCTCGAGGACCCGAAAAATAAATACATTTCTGAAAATCCCGGAGTAATGCATGCCTGTGGCCATGATTTTCATACAGCAATTGGGCTGGGTTTATTGTTATATTTCCAGGAAAACCCTGGAGAATTAAAAGGCAAATTGCGGGTAATCTTTCAACCGGCTGAAGAAACCACACCTTCAGGAGCAGCCTTTGTAATTAAGGAAGATATTTGGGAAAATGCAGTTGCAATTCTCGCAATCCATGTTAATTCCGAAGATAGCACTGGAGAGGTTTCATTATCAAAAAACGCTGCTAACGGATCCAACACATCGGTTAATATTGTTCTGAAAGGGCCTGGCGGTCATACTTCAAGGCCAGATCAATCTGTAGACTTGATTTTATACGGCTGTGAATATGTAACTCAATTACATACCTATATAAAAAACAAAACTGATCCTCGGGATACTGTTTCTTTTGCCTTTGGAAAAATTTCCGGAGGTCATGCAAAAAATGCCATTCCCCAATCAATTGAATTGCTTGGCACACTACGCACTCACTCCAATAAAGTGTTGTTACAATCACAAAATTTAATTGATATGTTTTCAAAGAATTTTTGCAAATTACACAACCTGAAAATTGACATAGATTTTCCCTCTTCATGTCCGGTTGCAATAAATGATTCACATCTTGTAAATCAATTTCTCAATTACTTTTCTGAAAATTTTGAAAATAAATTAACAATTTTACAAAAACCATCTATGGGCGCGGATGATTTTGCTTTTTACCTGCATAAAGTTCCCGGGCTTTATCTACGTATAGGCGGTGCCGGAAAAGGTGCCGCTCATACCGGTGAATTTGAAGTAAATGAAAAAATTTTTGAACCAGCTCTAAACACTATAAAAGGATATATAACTTATTTTTTTGAAAAATCATAATTTAAAAAAATTGATCTTAGTATCAATTTTTATTCTACTAAATACTCTTTTTGCACAACCTGCCCAGCAAATAGCTAATATTGGCGATTTGAAGCTGGAATCAGGTGAAATTATTTTAAATTGTCACATTGGATATCAAATAATTGGTAAGGCGAATAAAGACTCCTCCAATATTATTGTTTATCCAACCTGGTTTGGTGGATTATCAAAAGATATAGCAGGAATAATCGGGAAATATAATTTGATCGATACAACAAAATATATGATTATCGCCATAGATGCCCTGGGGAACGGGATTTCATCTTCGCCATCTAATTATGACAAAAAATTTCCCCTTTTTACTATTCGGGATATGGTAAAATCTCAATTTCATCTTATAAACAAAATATTAAAAATCAAACATCTTTATGCAATTATTGGTGGTTCTATGGGCAGTTTTCAGACTTTTGAATGGCTTGTCTGCTACCCCGATTTTATAGATAAAGCAATACCCTATGTTTGTTCCCCCGTCAGAACATCTTCTGATAAATTGTGGCTTAACCTGGAAAAAGACATTATAAGCTTACATAAAAATTATGATATTCCGGAAGCTAAAACCCAGAGAATCATGAACATGCTGACTGCATATTTTTCCAGGACACAAAATTATTTATCCAAAGAAATTGACACTTATGAATTTGATGAATATTATCAAAAATTTGAAGCAAAAGAAACAAGGCCTTTTTCTATGGAAAACCGACTTAGCCAAATCAATGCCATGCTAACACATGATATTTCCCAAAAATATAATAACTCACTTGAATTCGCAGCAAAAAAAATAAAAGCAGAGATGCTTATTATTGTTTCCGACTCAGACCAGGTTGTAAATCCCCAACCCGCAATAGAATTGTCGAAAATGACAAATTCAGAACTAATAGTATTGTCAAATGATTGTGGTCACCTGGCACCGGGATGTAATATGAAAAAGTTTGGTGAGCATATCGCCAAATTTTTAAAGTGAAAGGATTATTTATGGATACCTATGGTTGGATATCAATTTTGCCACCAATACTCGCAATTTTATTATCAATTAAAACCAAACAGGTTTATATATCATTATTTTCCGGAATCTGGATTGGCTGGCTAATAATGTCCGGCTGGAATCCAATATTATCTACCGGAAAGGCCATTGACTCTCTGGTAGACGTTTTTCAAAGTCCGGGAAATACAAGTGTGATCATTTTTAGTGCTTTGGTTGGAAGTTTGATAGCTCTGATTCAATCTTCGGGTGGAGTAAAGGGATTCGTTAATCTGGTGTTATCAAAAAAATGGATGAATTCTGCTTTTAGCGCACAAATGCTGGCCTGGCTTTTAGGAGTTATTATTTTTATTGAATCAAGTATAAAAATTCTGATAGTAGGTACAACATCCCGGCCGATTTTTGACAAATTGAAAATATCACGGGAAAAACTCGCTTATATAGCAGACTCCACCTCGGCTTCTGTTTGTGTCATCATTCCGCTAAACGCCTGGGGGGCACTGATAATCGGTCTGCTCACTGCTCAAAACATTGAAAATCCTACCCAGGTTCTTATTAAATCTATCGGATTCAATTTTTATGCAATTATTACTGTAATTATGGTTTTCCTGCTCATATTATCAAGAAAAGATTTTGGGAAAATGAAAAAAGCAGAAGCCAGGGCTGCAACGGGAAAAATACTACCGGATAACGCCCAGCCATTAATGGATGAAAATATTGTGGAAATGAAAATTAAGGAGCATGTAAAACCAGCTGCAAGAAATATGTTGATACCAATTATTGTAATGACTTTATTTATGCCGGTCGCTTTATACATAACCGGAGATGGAAATATTACAAAAGGTTCAGGCTCAACATCGGTTTTGTGGTCGGTATTATTATCAATTTTTGTAGCATCGGTAATGTACAGAATTCAAAAAATCATGAATTTAAAAGATATTATGGATACGATCATGAAAGGTGCCGGTGGTATGATATCCCTGGCAATTCTAATGGTACTGGCTTTTTCGCTTGGAAGTACCTGTAAACTTTTAGGAACCGGGCAATATATCGCAGGCTTACTGTCCGGTGTGATTAATCCCGGTCTGATACCCCTCCTGATCTTTGTAGTATCTGCATTTGTGGCTTTTTCTACGGGAACAAGTTTTGGTACTTTTGCTTTAATGATGCCCTTTGCAATTTCCTTTTTTACAATGGCTGATATTAATCTACCCTTACTTGTAAGTGCTGTTTTAGGCGGAGGCGTTTTTGGCGATCACTGCTCACCTATTTCAGACACCACTATTGTCAGTTCCATGGCATCGGCTTGTGATCATATCGATCATGTTAATACCCAGTTACCCTATGCCCTTTTTGCTGCCTTTATAACATCAATTTTTTATTTAGTCGTCGGATTTGTTATATAATTTTATCTACTTTAACCTAAAGGAACAATTAATGAAACAAAAATTTACAATAATACTTAGTCTGATTACAATAATATTAATTTATTGTGGCAAATCAACTTATAAACTGGAATACAATTCAGATATTTTAATAAACCAGGATACATTAGCTTCAATGGATCAAATGTTAAACTACGGAATTCAGGATACAGCCTATCCTGGTTTTGTTTTTATTGCCGGAAAAAAAGGGGAAATATTTTATTATGGAAATGGTGGGAATTTTCGCTATGATCCAGACTCACCCAAAATGGAAAAAGGCACAATCTTTGATTTAGCATCTTTAACCAAAGTAATATCTACCACAAGCGCGGCAATGCTGCTCTATGATGCGGGAAAATTAGATTTAAATACAAAAGTAGCCGATGTTTTACCTGAATTTGCTAAAAACGGCAAAGAAAATATTACATTTTATCATTTACTAACTCACTCTTCAGGAATACCTGCTCATATAAAATTGTATAAACTGGCTGACACTCCACAGGAAATGATAAATGTAATCTATAATTTAAAACAGGATCAGAAAGAGGGCGAAAAAATAGTTTACAGTTGTCTTGGTTACATTATCCTGGGAAAAGCAATTGAAAAAATAAGCGGACAAACTCTGGATAAATTTGTCTATGACAATATATTTAAACCTTTGGGAATGAATCACACTTTTTACAATCCTCCTGAAAAATATAAAGACCAAATTGCACCTACAGAATATGATGAAAAACGTGGCGGAATTTTACAAGGCTTGGTTCATGATGAAAATGCTTTTTATCTCGGTGGTATTTCCGGCAACGCCGGCTTATTCAGTACAGCAGAAAACCTGGCTATATTTGCTCAAATGATGCTGAATAAGGGTACTTATGATGGAAAAAGCATATTTCAGGCAAAAACCGTAGATTTATTTACTAAAGCACAAAATATAAAGGGTGACAAGAATCGAAGTTTAGGCTGGAGTAAAGCATCGGGAACAAATTCCGCAGGACAATATTTTTCAAAATCATCTTTTGGCCATACCGGTTATACAGGCACTGCAATCTGGATCGATCCCTCAAAGGACCTGTTTGGCATTTTTCTCAGTAACAGGGTTCACCCAACCCGGGAAAATCAAAACATTTATGATATCCGAGATAAAATTTTCAACAAATTACAATATACTGTAAAATTTAATTTGTGGCTGTTTTTAAAAAATCTGGTAAAATAATCCCACGAATAGAAATAATAAAGGGTGAATAATACATCCACCCTTTTTGTCAGGAATATATAAACCACCAAATATTGACAATTCCGTAAAAAGTAAATTTACTGTCATTCTGAATGAGGTACGAATGTTTACAATCAGGTTTTTGACTGAAAGAATCTCCTACAATTATCAACGAGATTCTTCATTGCTACGCTGCCTCAGACTATGTCCGGCTTTCGACGGAAAG
>JAOZSR010000181.1 GCA_029939575.1 Fidelibacterota bacterium | reverse complement strand
TGATGTTAAGATATGACAATTCCGCAAAAAGTAAATTTGCTGTCATTCTGAATATGGTACGAATGTTTACAATCAGATTTTTGACTGAAAGAATCTCCTACAATTATCGATGAGATTCTTCGTTGCTACGCAGCCTCAGACTATGTCCGGCTTTCGACGGAAAGACAGCTTCGAACCTTTTTACGATTCCATCAAAATTAAAATTATTTTTTGATTTGGAATGTTACCTGTGTAAAACAATTTATAATATATACCTTGACATTATTATTGTATTATAAATAAGTTTCAACAGTTCAGGGAGAGGTTAAAAAAATTAGCATAATGATTAAAAAAAGATTTTATATAATTTTCTTATTACTGATTTCAACCAGTCTTTTGGGACAAATTAAAGAAAAAATTTCTGCTATCCTTAGTCGTGATATTGAATACCGAACCCCTTTTAAAATATCTGTAATTGATTTAAAATTGGGGATGGATTTTTTGAATACAAACGCAATTTCCTTTGATTCCACTGAAAGTGAATTGGCAAAATTTGACAAACTCCCGGTAAGATCATTAAATAGCATAGAACTTGATTTATTAAAAATTAACTATTTATACTATTTATTTCGTCAAAATTTTATTGATTTACAGACTGGCATTGGAATAAAATATAATTTTCCTGTAATCAATTTGGGATTGCCATATTTATGGCAGGATGAAAGTAATTCAGACCATCCCACCTATTATTTTGCTCCCAGGATAATTGAATATTATATTAGCAATTCAATTATTTATCAGTGGACTCCAAGATTTTTTAACTATTTCCAGGCAAATATCGGCAAAGCCTATGGAGAACTTTACAAAACCAGGGATAATGAACGATACCTAAAGCATTCCGGAATGACCTACTCTTTTGCTTTAGGTTTTAAAAGGTTGGGTAATCCTGCTCGAATTCATCGGGAAGGAATTGGATTGGAGATTAAATATTCTTTTGCAAATTTCAAAGATTGTGATGATCCTGATAATATTAGTCCCATCAAGAATGTTGATTATTCCAGGTTTGGCATAAGCTTAAGTTTTAGTCCTGTTTTTGGTGGTAATCCTACAGTCGCAGATCAGGCAAAAGAATTATATAAATCAGGAAATTATATTTCAGCCAAAGCTAAGTTGGAAAAATTTCTGGAAGCCTATCCAAAACATCCAAAGAGAAAAAAAGCACAAAAAATGATTCTTAAGTGCAATGAAAAAATTCCATTTCAAAAAGTAGATATTGCAGATTCTTTTCTTAAAGAAGGCAATTTATCACAAACAAAAACAAATCTTAGTGATGCATCTGTGACTACAGATATGGAATTAAGCGAAACAATTGATGAACGATATGCAAGGATTGCCAATTGGTTTAGAAATGATTTGGACTCTCTCTTATCCCTCAGTAAAATCAAAAATGCTGAAGAGCGACTCAATCAACTGGAAAATCTAAAAATACCGGGCACTAAAAAAATGATAGATAGTTACTGGAGTGAAATATATTTTCACCGGGCAGTAGTTTTTGTTAATTACAGGTATTGGGAAAGATCAATTTATTATTTTGACCAGGCAATTAAAAAAAATCCAATTATCAAAGAAAGAGCAAGCCCCTATTTATTAAAAATCGCTTATGGTTATATCGAAGATGCTAATTTATCAGTTTCCGAAGAGAACATAAATTTAGCCCTTGAATCTTTACGTGAATCAACACGCATTCGCCCTGATTTATTTTTTCTGACCAATAAGCATATTGAAAACCTTGAAAAAAAGATTGATTATCTTGAGATATCTGAAGCCCGAAATAATTTTGATAATGACCGTGATAAAAAATTTGATGACAGGAGCCGACAAATTAGACAGGTTACAACCGGAATGGATCAGAAAGATGTTTTGGAAATCCTGGGAAATCCACAAAGTAAAAATTATATTACCGACCATCTGGGACAAGAATTTCAACTATGGATTTTTGTACTTGAAGATAAAGTAAACTTGAGCATCTATTTCCAGAATGGTAAAGTTCAAAAAATAGAGAATAAATAGAAACAGGAGTTTTTTTGGCTTTAAGAGAAGAATTTGAGAAACAGGGCGATTGGCTATTTCGAAAAAGAAGTTATTTACCAGTAATAATTTTACCTTTACTTATTTTAGCAATCAAAGATGAATCAATTATTCGGGAACATTTTGGTATTGTTTTTTCCAATGTTTATGAACTAAGTTGCATTCTGATTTCTTCGCTCGGACTAATTATACGGGCAATAACAATTGGATTTACTCCAAAAGGTACTTCAGGGAGAAATACCGGAAATCAACGTGCTGATGAATTGAATACAAAAGGAATTTATTCTGTAGTTCGTCATCCTCTCTATCTTGGTAATTTTTTAATGTTTTTCGGTGTGTTTTTATTCATGAAGACCTGGTGGCTGGTTTTGATTGCTGTGGCCTATACCTGGATTTATTATGAACGAATAATGTATAGAGAAGAGGAATTTTTACGAGGTAAATTTGGAGACAATTATGTTAAATGGTCATCAACTGTTCCTGCAATTATCCCAAATTTTAAAAATTGGCAAAAAAGTGATTTGAATTTTTCATTAAAAAATATTTTGAAACGGGAATACTCTGGTTTTCTGGGAATAATTATGTCATTCTCCCTTCTAAAGTTGACAATTAATTATTTTGATAGAGGTTATTTATATTTATCTAAAACCTGGTTGTTATTTTTAATTTGTGGGGTTTCATTTGCATTATTACTTAGGACATTGAAGAAGAAAACAAAAATATTACACGTTACCGGCCGATAATTTTTTTTCTATAAAATAAATCGAACGCGACAATTCAAATT
>JAOZSR010000108.1 GCA_029939575.1 Fidelibacterota bacterium | reverse complement strand
ATTCCTGGTTTGATAGGAAGTTTTGGATCAATTACTCTTCTTGCAACATCAATATTAGATATTATTAATTCTCTGATAAACACAAAAATATAAATAACAGAATAAGCAATTGATTTGGGAGTTAATTTAATATCAGCTAAAATCGGCTCCAGTTTTGTTGTAGCAAATATTATTAATATCGATGCTATTAATCCTGCAATTATCTCCTGAAAATCAAGAGATGTAAATAATATCCAGAAAATCATAAGTATTAAAAATAGTAAAATTGAATGCTTCAGTTTTTTCATATCCGACCTTTATATTATTAGATATTCTTTAATGCTTTAGAACTTCATATTTATAATTACATCAAGGGTATTTGAAAATGAAATGTAGAACCTTTCCCAATTTCACTATCAACCCAGACTACTCCATCATGTCCTTCTATAATTTGTTGCACAATAAATAATCCTAATCCGGTACTTTTTTCTTTTCCTGTTGGCTTTACACCGGCTTTTCCAAATTTTGTAAAGAGAACCTTTTGTTTATTTTTTGGAATGCCTTCCCCCTGATCTTTAACTGAGACCTGGAGTATATCATCTTTTACTTCAGCGCTGAGCACTACTTCTGTTCCAGGTTGAGAGTATTTGATTGCATTGGAAATATAATTATCAATTACCTGGTATATTCTATTTGCATCAAGATTAGCTTCAGGTAGTTCATCATTAATATCCAAAATTAATTTAATAGACTTTTTTTCAGCAATAGATTTATTAGAAATATAGTTGTCTAAAATTAATTCATTGAAATTTATTATTTTTTTATTTATCTGTATAGCTCCGGATTCAATGGCACTTAGATCGAGAAGATCATCAATTAACATTATCATCCTGTCAGCATTTCTCTCAATTACATCTAATGACATTTTTTGAGCTTTGTCATAACTACCATAATACCCTTGTTTCCATAAAGCCAGGTAACTTTTGATTACATTTGTAGGACTTTTTAAATCATGAGCTGCGATGCCCAGAAATTGATTTTTCAATTCATCTAATTCAAGTAATTGTTTTCTCATGCGACTTTTTTTAACAATCATTGAGAGATGTGGAGATAATTTATTATACATATCGATATGATGTTGATTATATGTATTTATATTTCTACTGGAAAAAAACAGAAATCCAATAGGTTGATTTAAAGCGTACATCGGACATGATAAACTTGATTTCATACCCTCTTGTAAAATTAGTTTTGTACTAATTGAATCTGGATGATCTTTATAATATTCTTCAATATTATTGATAAGACGAGGTTTTCCGGATTCAATAATTTTTTGAAGGCTGCTTCCCTTTAATTGTGTTTTATATCCTTTTTTTATAATTACAATATCACTGTCGGTTTTTTGCCAACAAGTGCGTACTGTTTTTTGATCATCAAGAATTCTGGTTACCCGTAGACGATTATAGGGTATGATTTGTTTTACTGTATCATAGATATCATTCCAAACATCTTCAAGATTGATATTTTCATTTATTTTTTCAGTTATTTGAAAAATAATATCTGATTCTTCAATTTTTTTACTAAAAGATTGTCCAACTTCCCGGATTAGTTGCCCAAGTTCTTCTATTTTCGGATCAGGATGTTTAGGAACAGAGATATTAAAATTTCCGCTTTTAATTGATTTTAAGGCTGTTATGTATTTCTGTATATCCGGATTTTGCATAATTCCCTTTTTGGACTCTAAGTATTATTGATAGAACCCATTTTTAAGAAAAAGGTTACAAAAATTATTGTTTTTTTCATAGAAATATTTTCAATTAATTGTATTTTATAATTGAATTAATATCTAACCCAATTTATAAAAAAATTAAGAGGAAATGATATGGATAGGAAAATATTTTTTGTTACAATTTTTGCTTTTTTAATTATCGGATGTAGCGAAAATGAAACCGGGCTTAGAGATAATGGATTTACCGGAATTATTGAAGGGGTTAACTTTGATGAACTTTTTGCTTTGGCAACATCAGAAGAAATTGATATTGTACAATCTGATTGGAATCAGCGTCAAATCAAGGTAGAAGGATTTGAACAGGTTGATTCTTCATTGATTCTATATTGTAATAAAATCGCAACTTTGAGAATTGTTTCTCATTTAGTTGATGGAAACAGGCATTATGGAGCCATCATTATTCCAACATCAAATGATAATACAAAAATGCCGTTATTTTTCTATAGTCATGGTGGTGATGAGGGTGTTAATATTAATGATTTGACTTCAATGATGGGAACTGATTCCCAGTTGCAGGAACTTGGTAAAAAAGTAATTACAGTAATACCATCTTTTCGATCAGAGCCATTAATTTATGGCGATAGTATTGTTTACAAATCTGAAGGAGAGGAGAGTCCATGGGATAGTGATGTTGATGATGCTTTATCACTTCTTAAACTTACTCAAAAAATTACTCCTGAAGCAGATTCTACAAGAATTGCAATATTAGGGATAAGCAGAGGCGCTTGCGTAGGTATGCTTATGTCAGTCCGTGAGCCTGATATAGACTTGGTTGTAGATTATTTTGGGCCAACAGATTTTCTCGATAAATATGTTCAGGAAGTTACCGGAGATGTATTGACCGGAACAGAATGGAATTTACCGGGTTTAGATTATTTAACAGAGAAAATTATTATGCCATTGAAAAATGGTGAATTATCTATACCTGCTGCTCGTCTTGAATTAATTAGGCGTTCTCCGGTATATTTTTTAGAGAATATGGCTCCGGTACAGGTACATCATGGAAATGGTGATGTAGTTGTTTATGTTAGTCAGGCTGAAAGACTGCATGAACGGGCACAGGAACTAAATCTCGATGAAACTCAATTTGAAATATATATTTATGATAATTCAGGTCATGATAGTATAACTATTTTGGCTGGGCTTTATTCTGTTGCTACATTTTTGGAGAGATTATTTATTTCTACTTAATTTGAAATTTTTCCAGGGTCGTTGAAATGCATTAATAAGAATGTGTAATATTTGAAGTGAAACACAATAATGTTTGGCATTTGGTGGTCAGTGATCAATTGCTAACAAAATCAATATTCAATTTTCAGAAATGAAGGGATTTATAAATTGACATTTTGCGAAGCCATGTTTTCCGATAACAATCAATTGATAATGTTTTTCCTCAAGTGATAATTTATGCTTCATTAATTCGGTTTCTAAACTAAAGATTTTTTTTACTATTTCTTTATTAGTCTGAAAATTGAAAAGGGTGATAATTAGTTGTTCATTTTTATCATAAAGATTTAAAATAATATCATCATTTTTCGGAACTGAATAAGAAAATACAGCATGAGCAACATGGGAAACAGAATATTGTTTATTTTCTTTTAATTCTGAGAATTCAACTTCTATTTTGGGTACCGGATTAAAAACAGAGCAGGTAGAAAAAAATAACAGAATAATGAAAAAAAATGCATGATAAAACTTAATATTTGTAATTGAACGCATATCAATTTCCTTGAAATTTTTAACCCATCAAATCAAATTACAATTTATTTTGTAATAAAGATATATTTTTTTTCATAGTATTATTAATGAATATTTTCTGCATAAATAGTAAAGGAAAATTTTTCATTTCCATGATTTCACATTAAAATATTTTAGAAATTGTTTAACTTTTCAAAATAATAATTTGTCTAATTATCTTTATGACGATAAACTAATATTTAAAAAGGATAAAAATGATATTTACTAAAAATTTTATATTTATCGGACTTATTTTTTTCTCAAGCATGATTTTTATTTTGGCTGATGAAGCTGATATATTTTTTGACGATAGTTATGTTCATGAGATTAGAATATTTTTTGATGATTCCGATTGGTATAATCAATTATATCAAAGTCATGCAAATAATATTGAAGATCCATATTTTCCGGCAAGATTTGAATACAATGATATTATTCTGGATTCAATAGGAGTTAGGTTTAAAGGTAATTCTTCTTTTAATATCCAAAGCAAAAAGAAATCAATAAAACTTGATTTTGATAAATTTCATGAAGACAATCAAGATTATAAATTTTTTGGATTATCAAAACTTAATCTTAATAATGGTTTTAAAGATCCAACCTTTTTGAGAGCAAAACTTTTCCTGGATTTTTCAAGAAAATTTATTCCTACAATTAGAACCGCTTTTACCAGAGTTTACATTAATAATGAATATTGGGGGTTTTATAATGCTGTAGAACAAATTGATAAGACATTCATTCAGAAGAATTTTGGGTTTGACGAAGATGGAAATTTATTCAAAGGTCAGGCAAGCGAAGATGCCGGCCCCCAGGGTGATTTCGGTTCTGATCTGACCTGGCTGGGTAATAATCAGAGTTTATACGAAGCGAGATACCAATTAAAAACCAATGAAACGGAAAATGATTATTCCCAATTAATAGAATTTATCAATATTTTAAATAATGTTAATACCGAGGAATTACCACAATTCCTGGAACCAATATTTGATGTAAAAAATTGTCTGAAAGCTTTGGCTCTAAATTGTTTGTTTGTCAATCTTGATTCTTATAATGGCTCTGCTCATAATTATTATCTCTATGATCGCGATGATACACAGAAAATTACTCATCTTTTGTGGGATACGAATGAAGCTTTTGGCCGTTTTTTGTATGGAATGCCACCCTGGGAAAATCCATTGGAAATGGATCCTTTCTGGTTGCCTGCTTTACCACCCCAGCAACCACAAGCGGAACGCCCCTTGATGGAAAATCTTTGGGCAGTGGAATCTTATAAAACTTATTATTTACGTATGATGGCAAAGATGCTTAGAGATGGTTTTGATGTTTCGCAAATGACCCAACAAATCCAGGAAAATGCTGATTTGATCCGAGATGATGTTTATGAAGATATAAACAAAATGTATTCAAACACACAGTTTGAGACAAATCTTACTACAGATATAATTGAAGGTAACGGAACAACTTTTGGGCTTGTTAATTTTGTGCAGGAAAGGGCTAACTATTTGGATAATCGGTTAAATAATTTTGCCAGAGTGACAGATCTGCAATTGAATGAAATAATGATTAGAAATATATCAACAATTTCTGATGAAAATGGTGATTTTGATCCATGGATAGAAATATTTAATCTTGGTCCCGGTAAAATAATAAATAATGATCTCTATTTAAGTAATGATCCGAATACTCCAGGTAAATGGAAACTTCCGGATATGAATATTGATGATGGCGAGTTTTACCTTATCTGGCTTGACGGGCAAACCAATGAAGGAGAAAATCATACTTCCTTTACAGTATCTTTGACAGGTGGATATTTAATTTTATCACATAAATCAGGGGAAACTTTTGAAACAATTGATTATATAGAATATTCTGAAATGGAAGAGGATATTTCCTGGGGGAAAAGTACAGAATACGACGGTGATTGGTCAAAAAACGCAGAACCGACTCCCGGAGAACTAAATATACAAATGGAATTTAGTAATGAGTATTCCTTATATATAAACGAATTTATGGCATCTAACAATTCTACAATTGCTGATCAAAATAGCGAATTTGATGACTGGATTGAATTATTTAATAATAATGACGTTGAAATTTCTCTTGCAGGATATTTTTTATCAGATAAAGAAGGAAATATAACTAAATGGTCATTACCTGATACCACAATTCCAGCAAAAAGTTTTTTACTTGTTTGGGCCGATGAAGATTCCAACCAAAAAGGTTTACATGCAAATTTTAAATTATCTTCCTCCGGTGAGATAATCTATCTTGTTAATCAGGATACAAATATTGTGGATTATATTGAATTTGAATCTCAATCATCTGACATTTCCTTTGGAAGAAATCCCGATGGCTCAGATTCCTGGAATATATTTTCTCCATCTACTCCGGGGAGTAATAATATTATGCAAAATAGTAATGAAGAAATGAACACAGTTCCTCGGGATATAGAAATATGGCCTCCCTATCCAAATCCGTTTAATATGTCAACATCAATCAAATATGACTTGCCTTTTATGGCTCACGTTTCAATAAATATATATAATTTACAGGGAGAAAAAGTAATAACCCTGGTAAATGAAAAACAATACCGGGGATACAAAATAGTAAATTGGAATGGTACAAACAATATCGGACAGTCGGTAAGTACAGGTTTATATTTTTTCCATTTTCAAATTATCAGGCCAAATGGTACCATTAATATACAAACAGAGAAGATTATGTTATTGAAATGATTAGGTTTTTTTGCAAAACTGAATATTATTAAATAGGGTGAATAATGAAAAACAATTCTCAGAGAATTTTATTAATATTAGCATTGGTTTTAACAGGCAAAATATATTCATCAGAAAATTATATGATAATTGATACCGGACAAGAAACATTCTATAATAATAGTGATCCAATTTCAAAACCTCTATCAGAAGAACCTTTTTATGGACAGGATGCACAATTTGATGGAATCCAACCTTCTTATCAGGATAATGCTAATGGAACAGTAACAGATCTTAAAACAGGTTTAATGTGGCAAAAAGGATATTTAACTAACAAGATGTCTTTTGATGATGCAATTGCCAAGGTAGATACATTTAGTCTGGGTGGATATGATGATTGGCGTGTTCCAACTATTAAAGAACTCTATTCTCTAATAATGTTTAATGGTAAAGATCCAAGTGGGTGGAACGGTAGCGATGTCAACATGCTTATCCCTTTTATTGATTCTGAAGTTTTTGATTTCAGATATGGTATTATTGAGGATGGGGAACGAATAATTGATGCACAATATATTTCCAGTACAAAATATGTTTCAACCACAATGAATGGAGATGAAACAGTTTTTGGAGTGAATTTTGCCGACGGCAGGATAAAAGGCTATCCGGCAGGTTTAACCCATGAAGGAAATTATAAAACTTACGAAGTGAAATACGTTCGAGGAAATTCTGAGTACGGTAAAAATTCGTTTAAAAATAATTATGATAGCACAATTTCTGATTATTCAACAGGTTTGATGTGGGCTCAAAATGATTGTGGACATGGCTTGAACTGGCAGGATGCATTAGCCTGGGTTCAACAGAAAAACAGGGAAAATTATTTAGGCTATAATGATTGGAGAATTCCAAATATTAAAGAATTGCATAGTATCCTTGACTATACACGTTCACCTGAAACTACAAATTCGGCTGCTATTGATCCTGTTTTTAATATTACATCAATTATGAACGCAGGAGGTGAAATTGATTACCCTTATTATTGGTCAGGTACAACACATAAAAATATGCAAAAGGCTGATAATGCGGCTTATTTTTCCTTTGGAAGAGCCTTAGGCTGGATGCAACCTCCGAATGGTGGTGCTTATAATCTTCTGGATGTTCATGGTGCAGGAGCACAACGTAGTGATCCGAAAGAAGGAGATCCTGCTAATTTTCCTTATGGACGAGGTCCACAGGGAGATGTGATTAGAATATATAATTTTGTTCGTTTAGTTCGTGATGCTGAAATTGAAACCAGTCTAAATAACATTCAATTAAAACATCATTTAAACAAATTTCAATTATTACAAAATTATCCTAATCCTTTTAATCCTAAAACAAAGATAGCATTCTTTTTACCTGAATCAGATTTTATTACTTTGAAAGTTTTTAATTTATTGGGTCAGGAAATTTCAACCCTTGCTAATCAATATTTTTCAGCAGGTAACCATTTTGTAACCTTTAATGGAAAATCATTTGTTGATGGAATATATCTCTATAAAATGATAATTGGCGGAAATGTGGAAACAAGAAAGATGGTACTTTTGAAATAATTGCAATAAAAGTATTACAAGATAAAAGAATTGATCCAAGTTTTATGGTTCAAATTTATTTAGTAGATGCTCTAAAGTATAACATTATTTTCCACCCAAAAATACAACCCAACACGTAATAGAAAAAATCAGACCAGACAAAAGTTGTACCTAATAAAATTCTCCCAAGAAAAGAACTTCTGAGATTTTCCAGGAAATGAGGGTGCCAAAGTTGAGAGAATTCAATAATCGATGTAATAATAAAAATTAATAAGGCAATTTTAAGTGGGGAGGATTTTGGCAAAAAAAGAAATAGTATCAGGCACCAAAATATTTCATAAACAATATCACTAATTGAATTATTAATCCAAAATTCAAAGGGTCCATTATAAAATTTTAGTCCTAATCCTATGGGAATTAGCAAAATCAAAAGCATGATTGTTTTGTAATTTAGAGTTGAAAGGTAGTTTTTTATTTTATCCATATTAATGCTTTAAATTTTTGCTACCTTTTTTTTATTCTTAATTGAAAATTAGAGCGAGAGACGAGACTCGAACTCGCGACAACCACGTTGGCAACGTGGGGCTCTACCAGACTGAGCTACTCTCGCATATCTAAAAAGCACTAAAATATAGTATTATTTTATTTTCCTTGCAAATAAAATTTTTAAATTATTTAACTTTATAAGTTACAATAAAGTAAGTTTACTATTTCATTCAATATTTTCACATTAAAATTCCATTTAAATTAAATTTTAAAAGGCATTATAAAACTGATTGTTAAAAATCTTATTTTCTGATAAGTTAGAGCAATATTAATGAGAATTTTTATGGAAATTAAAAAAAATACATATTGTGCAATTATCCCGGCATTTAATGCTGAAAAAAATATTAAAAAAATATTAAATGAAATTCAAAATATTAGCGATATTCAGATTTTTATTATAAATGATGGTTCTACTGATAAGACATCAGAAATAATAAAACAGATTGAGAATGTTCATATATTTGAGCATGGGATGAACAGGGGCAAGGGCGCTGCAATTTTAACCGGTATCAAAAATGCAATTAAAAATGGATTTCAGTTTGGAATTTTCATTGATGCTGATTTACAGCATCAACCGGATATGATCCCAAAGTTTATTCTAAACTGTGAAAATCACAAGGTTAATATGGTTTTGGGAAAACGGGATTTTTCGAAGACGAAAATGCCTTTTCATAGAATTTTGTCAAATACTATTACTTCTTTTATTATATCCCTGAGAACCGGGGAAAGGATTCATGATAGTCAATGTGGTTACAGATTGATAAATTTAGAGTTGGTTGAGCCGCAAATATTTAAATATTCCGGTTTTCAATTTGAAAGTGAATTTTTGATAAGAATGTTTGATAAACAAACAACTTTTTCTGAAATTTCGATTCCGACAATTTATAATGATGAAGAAAGTTCGATAAATAATTTTGCAGACACTTTTAGATTTATACATTTAATATTTAAAAGTTATTTATGGAAATAATATTGTCTTATTCATGCTAAATGTCAACAACCATGTAATATAAGTAATGTGTTTCAAATCAATATTTAGCATTTCATAAAATAAATTTAAAAAGAAAAGTTGCATTGTTTCTGTCATTTTCTTATAATTATTTAGATATCATAGGTATAACAAAAAAATTTCGGAGGAATCAATGAAAAAGTTCATAGTTATAATATTTCTATTAGGTTTAAATTTTATTTTTGCTGATGACTGTATTGAATTCACACCCCTTAAAACAGTAAATAAATTTATTTTAGTTGTGGACAGAAGTGGTAGTATGTCAGGTGAGGCAATTGAACAAGCCAGATTTGCAATAAAGAATTTTATTAAAGATATGCATTCTAATGATGAGGCTGCTATTATTGCTTTTGATGATAAAATTGATGTTTTATGTAATGGAACTACGGATAAATCTCATCTTGAAGATTTAGTCAATAAATTAACTGCACGAGGTGGCACTCATTTATATGATGCTCTTGGAAAGGCTAGCATCCTGGCACATCGAACATCAAATCAAAAAATTATTATTTTTTTAACAGACGGGCATGATGGAGGTAGCAATTTAAATATTTCAAATCTCAATAATATAAATTTATCTGAAGGTATTTATGTTTTTGGAATTGGATTAGGTGATGTTAATCAAGAAGCATTGGAAGAAATCGCTGAAAAAACAGGTGGGAAATTTGGCTATACACCAAATAGCCAGGAATTATCTAATATTTATTCAACTGTATTAAACAATTATTATCAAAATATTGGAAATAAATTAAGCAAGGAATCCAAACTTATTATTAGTTCTATACCTTCAAATCAGGCTGTCTATATAAATGGAGAAAAACTGAAATTCAAAACTCCTGCCGTTGTTAATCATCTTAAACCCGGAGATTATAATATAGTTGTTAATTTTCCAAGAGGTGAATGGAAATGCAGTAGCCATATTGATGCCGGAAAAACAGGCTTGATCAAAGCAAGACAAAGTGAACTTGGTCGTGATCTGGCGATAGTATCTGATATAAAATCAGCTTTGGTTTTTTTAGATGATGCATTTATTGGTTATACATCAAACTATCCTGTAACAACTAAAACAGTAAAAACCGGTTTTTTTAAAGCAGAAGAAATTCCTAATTTGAGCAAACAATTAATTATTAAGAATGTACCACTTGGAGAACATAAAATAAAGTTGGTTGGCTATCCGGAAATGCAGGGCTTTTTTCAACCTCTTGCAATGTCATTCAAAATCGAAAAATTAAATGGGTTTATTGAGGCTAAATTTCTAAATACTAAAATTCAATTTAAAGAAACTGACCAGGTGTTAATCCAAAAAAAATCAAAGAGCCCATTTGATATGGATGATATGTTTGATGAATTGGATTAGAAATAATTTTTTGTCGGTGACAACGGAAATTGTCGGATACTGTTTATCGCTTACAAAATAAATTAGGCTCTTTATTATTTATAGTTGGTAAAACCTTTTTATGAAACAAAAAATTGATATACGCTGGAGAAATTGTTTAGGAAATTGGTAGT
>JAOZSR010000107.1 GCA_029939575.1 Fidelibacterota bacterium | reverse complement strand
TGCTGGCTTTTCCTTTGGCAGGTTCATTTTTAGCAGGAGGAGCAACAATAAGTTCAGTAGCTGCATTTATCACAACTTTGACAATGATTGGAGTTGTAACATTGCCCTTGGAAATAAAAACACTCGGGAAAAAATTTGCAATATATCGTAATGTTTTCAGTTTTTGTATTGCAATCATTATGGCGATTTTGATGGGAGTGATATTATGAAAAAACAGATGAATCAAGAAAATAACAAAAAAAGTCTGCTTTTTTTTGGAATACTTTTCATTATAACTCTTTTAGTAATAAAATTTTCCCCGGATAATTCTGAGAAAATCATTAGAACTTCTTACAGTTATTTTCTTCAAATGGTAAAAATATTTCCAGCAGTTCTAATATTGATGGGATTGTTTTCAGTCTGGGTTTCCAAAGAATTTGTAATGAATCATCTTGGACATACATCTGGCATCAAAGGAATTATTGTAGCATTTATTCTGGGTGCTTTACCAACAGGACCAATGTTTGTTGCTTTTCCAATGGCACAAGGATTAATTAAGAAGGGTGCCAGCATTACTAATATGGTTATTTTTCTCTCAGCCTGGGCTTGTATCAAACTTCCCCAGGAATTAATTGAAGTACAATTTTTAGGTTTAAATTTCATGGTTGCAAGATTAATTCTTACCATTACTTTTGTAACTATTATGGGAATTATTATAGATAAATTAATAAAAACAGGAGGCAATAATGCTGAACAAACAAATTAAACTCGCTATTTTAGCAATATTTATAGCAATACCTTTTATAACATTTGCCCAGGAAACACTTACTGGATTGCAAATTATCCAAAATGTTTATGATCGTCCTGCAGGAGAAGATCAGGTAGGAGATTTGACAATGAGTTTGATCAATTCCCGTGGCGATGAACGTGTTCGTACAATCAAACAATTTGTAAAAGAATTTGATAATATGGAAAAGAAAATCATGTATTTTGTTTCACCTGCTGATGTACGAAACACATCATTTATGAATTGGAGTTATAACGAAGAAGGAAAAGATGATGATCAGTGGATTTACTTACCTGCTCTGAAACGTGTAAAAAGAATCTCCAGCGATAGCAAAAGCGATTATTTCATGGGTTCTGATTTTACTTATGACGACCTTGGAGACAGGCATCCTTCAAGCGATACTCACAAATTATTGCGAGAAGAAAAACTCAATGGCGAAGATTGTTATGTTGTAGAATCTACTCCAAAAGAAGAAGAATATATGTATTCTCGCACAGTCACCTGGATTATCAAAGATAAATGGATTGGAATGAAAAAAGAATTTTACGATGAAGATGGAGACCATTTAAAAACTTTATCTGTTAAGAAGTTTGAAAAAATTGATAATTTGTGGACAATATTACATAGTGAAATGCATAATGTCCAAAAAAACCACACTACAAAAATGGAATTGAAAAATGTAAAATTAAACACAGGAATTCCAGACAATAAATTTACCGAAAGAATGATGAAACGAGGAATATAATGGGCAAGTTTACAAAATTATCAGCAATGATATTTACACTATTGCTTGTATCAAATGGCTTTGGACAATCACTGTTTTTTTCGGGATATGGTCGAAATTATACAGGCGCTCTTATAAATGGTGACCATGAATATACTATCATTCAAAATACATTTAACTTGAATATTGAGCATTCAAAAAATAATGTTGCATTTAAGGTAAATCCTTATATTTATCAATATCCAAATGCGGAATTGAAACTAAATCTGCGAGAAGCCTATATGGATATATTTTTTGATTCTATGGATTTGAGAATTGGTAAACAGCAGATTATCTGGGGAAAAGCCGATGGTGTTTTCATCACTGAT
Source organism: Fidelibacterota bacterium (assembly GCA_029939575.1). Lineage (GTDB taxonomy): Bacteria > Fidelibacterota > UBA2242 > UBA2242 > JAOZSR01 > JAOZSR01. The sequence continues at coordinate 9,016 of JAOZSR010000107.1, read as the reverse complement.
ATTATTTCACCCAAAGATCTTAGTGAATTTTTACTCCGTGATTTTGAAGAAATTCGTACAGGAATTACTTCGATAAAAGCAGATTATTATATGGGAAATAATACCTTGGAACTGGTTTGGGCACCAACTTTTACTCCTACAATTATGCCTGATGATAATTCTTTCTGGTATCCTCAAATGTATTTTCCAATTGCTCCAACTTTTGATAATTCCAAAAGAGATGTAGAGCAAAATGTTGGGAATGGTGAATATTTTGCAAAATATTCTGTTTTGAGTTCTGCAATAGATTTTGAAATAATGGCCGGTTACATGTGGGATGATGATCCTACTATGCACATAACAAAAACTATGAATTCACAAACCAAACAATTGACTTCGTTGACAATAACTCCTGAACATCATAGACTTGGATTGGGTGGTGGTAGTTTTAGTTCAACTCTTGGTAGTTTTGTATTGCGTGGAGAAGGTGCTTATTATAATGGAAAATATTTCAATACTGAAAATCCACAAATAGCAGATGGTGTTGTTGAAAAAAATTATCTGCATTATTTGGTAGGTTTGGAATTTACTCTTTTTAATATCAATATGAGTACACAATTTATTCAGCAGGCAATTCTCGATTATGATAAGCCAATTAAAAATGATGAATTTGAAAATACAATGACTTTTTTAGCCTACAAAACCTTTCTTAGAGAAACATTGCGTCTTGAATTATTTTCATATATTGGATTAAATAATTCGGATGCACTTGTTCGTCCGAAAATCACCTATGATTTTTCCGATGGATTTCAAATGGTTTTCGGTGCAAATATTTTTGTTGGTGATGAAGGTCGATTTGGACAATACGATGATAATGATATGTTGTATGCAAAAATCAAATATAGTTTTTGATATCATAATCTAAAATTAAATATTTAACGCAGAGCACGCGGAGAACACAGAGTAAAAGAAGAAATTAAGCATGAACGAAACAATCCAAACACCTTCCAAAGATTATGAAAACACTTCAAAATACTATGATTATTTTTTGAATCCTTTCATCAATCATATCCGAAAAGCAGTAGCAAACTGGATAATAAAAAATCAACCTGAAAATATTCTTGATATTGGATGTGGAACAGGAAAACAGATATCACTTCTTCCATCCGATATGAATATTATTGGAATAGATTTGTCTTCGGCAATGTTAAAAATAGCAGAAAAACAGGCTCCCGGGAAATGTATACAAGGTGATGCTGTAAATCTGCCTTTTGAAGATGACAAATTTGACTTGATAATCTCACAATTTGCATTACATGAAAAAGATATGGATACAATTAAGGCAGAATTAAAAGAAGTAAACAGAATCCTCAAACCAAATGGAAAGTTTCTGATAGTAGATTTTGATCATCCTCATAAATTAACTTATTATGCAAAATTTTTGAGATGGGGAATTCGAATGGTTGAAAAAAAAGCAGGAGATGAACATTTTGCAAATTACAAAATATGGATGAATAATGGGGGACTTAAAAAAGTCATTTCTGAAGCGAGTTGGAAAAATATTGAAACACAATTATTTTATAGAGGCAATGTGCTTCTCACAATTTGGAAACAGGCCTAAATATAAATTTGTTACTACTCAAGTCATGTCTATAAACGTAAACGATAATTCCCATTATCCTATTAAACCATGGTAGGAATTGTCACATACTGAGAGTGAAATATATCTGAGTAGTTACATAAATTTTATAATCTTCAAACATCACCGGTATTCGCAAAAATCTGCGAATACTTTTATTTTCACTCGCAAATTCTTGCGAATACACTGTTAAAAAATATGAATAAAAAATTGATTACGTAAATATTTCTCCTCGACAAAGTTGATTATTTGATTACTTTGGTATTTTCTGGCACATCGATTGACATAGACATATACAGAAAGTTTGAAAATGAGAAAAAACCCAAAAGGAGAATTAAAATGAAAAACATCAAACTAATGACAGTAGTAGCAATTCTGGCAATGTTAACTTTCGTAGTAATGCCAAACACAACATTCGCACAAACTGAAACATGTACAAATGAAAATTTTGTTGATGCAGATGGCGACGGATTTAATGATAATGCACCAGATGCAGATGGCGATGGAATCCCAAACGGACAAGATGATGATTATGTTCGTGCTGGTAATGGAGCAGGACAAGGCAATGGAGCAGGTAATGGTTCTGGAAGAAAAGGCGGTTTTGGTGGCGGTTTTGTAGATGAAGATGGTGACGGATTCAATGACAATGCACCAGATGCAGATGGTGATGGTATTCCAAACGGACAGGATCCTGATTGGGTTGCTGATGGTAATGGTCCTCATGGTCAAGGTCGTGGTCAACGTGGAATGGGTGCCGGTGAATGTACAGAAGATGGCGGAATTAATACAGACGGAACATTGAACAAACCAAGTTCACCCAGAGGCAGAGGATCTAGAAGATAAGTCTAACACTTTGAGCCGATGTGTAGAACATCGGCTCATTATTATGAAGGTTGTGTAATTATGAAAAATAAAAAGATAAACGGGATTCAAATAATCATCATTTTGGCATTAATTTTCAGCAATGTATTTGCAGAAAACAATCCATTAAAGGGAAAAGATATTGTTAAACTTGGTACATTGCAAACAATATCCGGTGAAATATTTGAAGAATACTCTGAATGGTATTTAATAACTAAAAAAGATACAATTGATTTACATTTTGGACCCAGAGAATTTTTAGCTTCAAAAAATGTAATTCTCAAAGAAAAAAATATAATTACCTTTACTGGTTTTTTGTATGAAAATCACCTGGCAGTTGTAAAATTTATTTTTGATAAAAAACTAGTTGAATTACGAACAAAAGATGGTGATCCTTTATGGAGAAATACCAAGTTCAGTAGGAATAATAATAGAAAAAGAAAATAAATCTTATGATGAATGCTTATATTAAAAATACAATACACGTTATAATTGTAGTTTCCGCAATAATTTCATATAATAGAGCAATTAATTGTTGGAGAAAAAATGTTGAAAATTAAAATATTATTAACGATTCTTTTATTTCTACAAATAGCATTTTCACAAAATCATGAAAAACCAATTGGTTTTATTGATTTTGATAAAAATGGAATTAATGATTTATTCTGTGATGCAAATGGTGATGGAATTAATGACATTAATAACCAGAAATATAATCATAACTTTAAGTTTATTGATAATAATTCAGACAAAATCAATGACATTTACATAGACGAAGACGGTGATGGCGTAAATGATCTGTCAGTTAAATTTATTGACAATAACAAAGATGGGTTTAACGATAATATAATCGATTCAAACAAAGATTGGATCAATGATATAACTGGAATTATTTATAATCGCAGGTCTCTGAGAGGTGGACGACTCGGCTTTATTTTAGAAGAAAGAGGGATTCGGGTAAAAAAATGGATAGATAAAGATGGTGATGGGCATTATGATAATATTGAAGTTAGAGGACAAAATCGAGGTCGTGGCCGCATGGATCATTTTATTGATGCTGATGGTGACGGAGTATCTGATAACCGAGGTTTTAGAAGACATAAACATAGACAAAATCAAAATGGGAACAATTAATGAAAACATTTAGAAAAAATATATTTTTGCCATTAATAATATTAAGTTTTTCTGTACAAATATTCGGACAGATCAATATAGATTTTACCAGTTTTACAAGTTATAGTGGAAATATTTTTCATTCTACCAGTTCTGTCGATGATTATATAATTTCTCCTCAATTATCTTTATCTTATACTTCAGAAAAATCTTATTATTATTACACTGGATATTTAACCAATCTTTTGGAAAACTCTCAATATAACAGGAGATTCAATAAATTTGGTTATGAATATTTTCATAAATTCAGTGAAAATTTTATAGGATATTTTGGCTCTAATTTTTCATTTCGAAAAAATGAAGAATTGTTGAATTATTATGATTATTCACAATTAAAAGGTTATACTTCATTTAAATATTATCCTACTGAAAAAATGTTAGTTGGATTTGGTGGTTCACTCCAAAATAAAAATTTTAGTAACGAAGAAGCCTGGAATCATACAGAATCAATGATTTGGATTCAAAATAGTTTATCTCTCCCTACTCGTACAAGTTTAAGATTTAGTGGAAGTTTTTTATATCGCAATTTCCAACCTTATAGTATTGTTGATGAAAGTATATATTCACAAAGTGGTAGGGGCAAATGGATGGCTCAAAGTATGAATTATGAAGAATTATCATCTTTGTGGCAGACACTTTTATCAGCCAGAGTTGCACAATCCATTACTACGAAAATCGGAGGTTATACGGATTTTTCTTATCGCTACAATCCTTCTGATGGAAATCCTTACGAATTGGAAATTCAAAGTTTCAGTCCTATCGATGATTATTTTGGTTATGGTGGTTTGAACTGGACAACCTCTTTGAAATATAAATTTAATCAAAATTTATGGAGTAAATTTGATTTTAATTTGTATAATAAAAAATACACAAACAGACCGGTTTATCTTTATGATTTTACAGATAATATTTGGGTTGTTGATGTAAATGATGAATATATTATTTCGGACTCAAACAGGAAAGATACCGGTTATTCTTTAGAATTTTCAACTCAATACAAATTTGAAAAACTGTTTAATAAACCATCAAATTTAATATTGGAATTTAATGCAACTTATTTCAATAATGATTCCAATGATCCTTATTTCAAATATGATGATATAAGTATTGGATTTCAATTGGGATTTGATTTTCAGAAATAATTGGTATAGAAATGGAAACATATATTTTAAAAAAAACAAGACGAGAGTTTTTAAAAAATTCAAAAAATTTATTAATTACAGGTGCAATTGCATCAACATTATCCGGTTTTATAAAATGCGGAATTACTGAACCTGAACAAGGTTCCTATTATGTAATTACTGAAAAATGTACCGGCTGTGGAGATTGCATTACAATATGTCGTAGAAATGCAATAAAATTAGTTGATAATAAAGCTAAAATAGACAAAATAAAATGTACAAATTGCGGTGATTGTCAGCGAATTTGTACAGAAAAGGCAATTGCTCATTAATATGAAAGAGGTAAAAAATAATAATGTCTATACAAAGCACTAAACTTAACATTAAATCTTTCAAAAACATGACATTCATAAAATCATGTCCTTTTGTATTTTTAGATAATTAGATATTTTGAGTTACCACAAAATATCTTTTTACAGATTGAAAAAAAAATTGTTATAAATATGTTGAATATGCAAATTTCGCAGGAAAAAAATAATTTTGCATGTAAACTTTTAGGAGAATTAAAATGACACCAAAAAATATATTAAAATTATTCCTTATTTTAGCTATTACCTTCTTTTTTAATTTACCAAAGCAAACACAAGCCTGTGAAATTGACTTTGAAATAGTAAAAAATGAAAAGGCAGTCTATGATACAAGTGATGTTTTTGTGGCAAAGGTAAATGTCATACTAACACACAGATCATGTCCGGAAGCTTTATCAAAAACTAAATTTAAAAGTGAAGGTTTGAAAATTGTTGGTGCAACTGACTGGAAACAAATTAATAGCAGAAAATGGGAACGAAAATTAAAAATTAAAGTTACCGGTTCAGATGATGGAAAAACATTCATTAATGCAATTCGAACTTGTGATAAAGAAGGAGGATTTGGAAGCCTGAAACTCAAATCAGTTCCATTAAAATCCATTCATAAGGAGTAAAAATGAATAAAATCAAACACTTTTATCTTGTGTTTTTTTTACTTCTTTTATTATTTTCAGTGCAATTAATTTCCCAGGAAGATGAATTCAAAGAATTTAATGATGAAACTAAGCAAGAGGAATTTCAGGAAATTAGTGACGATGAATTCGGAGAATTTGAAGAATTTTCTAAAACAGAAGATTCGGTGCAATATCAAAATCATGCAGAATCTACTTTTGGTGGTATAAAAATCCATTCCGGTCAATATTTTATTATTGCCACATTATTTTTTACAATTATTGCGGGTATATTTGTCAGATTCAAATACACACGAAAATTACGTTACATATTTCTACTCACTTCCCTGTTAATTCTTGGATTTTATCGAGGTGGTTGCCCTTGTATGATATCCGGATTTCATGACTTTTGGTTCTGGATATTCGGACAAGATGTAAAATTTCATAAAGTTTTATGGTTTCTGGGATTAATCCCAATTACCTATTTATTTGGAAGAGTTTGGTGTGGCTGGATTTGTCATCTTGGCGCTTTTCAGGAATTTATTTATAAGCAGAACAAAATAAAATTTTTAAAAACCGACAAATTTCAAAAAGGATTAAAGACATCACAGTATATTTTCTTTATCATATTATTGTCACAAATTTTTATAACAAAAACTAATATCTTTGTACATTACGATCCTTTCAAAGTGGCATTCAATCTTTTTTCAGCCAATATTACAGGATATATTTTGCTGTTTTTCTTATTACTTTCATCATTATTTATTAACCGACCCTTTTGTCGTGCAATTTGTCCGATTGGATTAGTTTTGGGTTGGATTAGCAAAATTCCCGGAGCATTAAAAATACAAAAGAATATCAACTGTACTTCATGTCATCTATGTGAAAAAGATTGTCCTGTCCAGGCTATTGATAACCATTTAAATTTCCATATTGAAGATTGTATAATATGTGGAAATTGTATTGATACCTGTAAAAAAGATGCTATTTGTTATGAAAGGAAATTTGTTAATGAAAAATAAACTTTTAATTTTTACTTTTTTTTTAATTATACAAAATATCTCGATTGCCAGGGATTGCAGAAGCGAATTGGGAGCAGCACTGAAACCAATTTATTCCAACGCTCCGGTATATTGGGGAATGGAATTATCTACTACCTATGGCGAAATGCATAGCAATTCTTTTGATCGAATTTATAATAATCAACATCTTTTTTTCGGTCTGGAAATCAATATTGGTAAGAACCGACTTTATCTTGAGCCAGCTTTAAAATATTGGGATAGATCAGATCCTCCGCCTTCGATTATTAATAATGTCGGCCCTTACCCAATGCCCAAACGTAGACATTTTGGGATGAGGGAATTATTCTTCTCCAGAAATCTTAATAATGGCAATTTAACCTTTGGTCTGCAAAGTATGGAATTTTCCGGTTCATCAATTTTAGATGAAAAAGTTATAGGAATTAATATTGATAAAACTTTTTCTTCAATTGATCTTGAGATAAATGTAGGTACGGTTTCTACAGATTTTGCAAGAATGGAAGATTTTTGTGGTACTCGTCATGTTTACAGAATTATTAAACGCGGGCCCTTTTCATTAATAAGTGACAAGACCGGAGAAACTAATTTTACTGGATTAAAATTAACCTGGACACCGGGAAGCCAAAAATCAAAAGATATAATAAATAAATCCGAAGATGAATTTGATGAATTTGATGAATTTTCTGAATTTTCTGATGTAGAAGTTAAAAAGAAAAAATTTATTAATAATATTGGCTTTCTTATGATGAGGGAATTCGGTAAAGGATTTGAAGAAAATAAAATTTACATAGGACCAACAATATCATTATCATTACCTTTTTCAATCGAATTAAACAATGAACTGATCTATCAATACATTTCTAAAGATCAAAACCTGGCCTATATTGGAAAACTAAATAGAAACTTTAATTGGAATTCCGGTACCCTTACTCAATTGTCATTAAATTATTTTGGTTCTTTTGGAATTAATGCAGGAAGCCGCTTCTACCCTGCTTTCAGTAGTTTATATATCGGTGAAGTTATGAGACTGGATGCCATGGATATGTCCTTGATCCAATTTTCTGTAAATCAAAAAATACCAACTATTTTTCACCCTTCAATTAAAATATCCTATATGCAGCAAACTGAATTAAATCATACAAGTGAACTTGATTTACAAGTTGGATTGCAACTTTTCAATGGATTTAAAATTTGGGGAATTTATGGTATAATCAATTCTGATGAACTGGATGATAAGGTTGATATGATGAAAATTGAAGTTCGTTGGGCATTTTGATAACTTTTCTACCTGAAGAGTGGAAAAAACAATAAATATTATAAGACAGGAATAAAATGGAAAATAAACGTAGAAAATTTATCAAAAACGGTGTAGTGGTTTTATGCAGTACTCCACTTTTAGGACTACTAAATAATTGTTCCGAAAACAAGAATCAGATTTTTACAATATGCCAAAATGAATGTATCGGATGTGCCGATTGTGTAGATGTGTGTCTTGACGATGCTATAATTTTACCTAAAAAATCGAGTTATAATATTGACATTTTTTCATGTGATATTTGTGGAGATTGTCAAAAAGTTTGTGAAGAAGATGCAATCAAACTTTCTTTGTCCAAATATACTATTTTTGAAGAAAATTGTGTTGGTTGCGGTGATTGTATAGATGTTTGTGTAAATGAAGGAAATGCCATTTCCTACGAGCGTGATTATTATTTTGTAAGAGGACGATGTAAAGCAAATAGATGTAATCATGAGTGCATTTCTGCGTGTACTGAAGATGCTATCACAATTATTGATAATAAAGCAGTAATTGATATGGAAAAATGTAATCGCTGTGGCGATTGTGTACCTGTATGTCCTCAGGAAGCAATTAATCCGGCAAAAGTTATGTTGGATGATATATTATGTACTCAATGTGGTGAATGTTTCAAAGTCTGCGAGTTTGATGCCATTGAAAAAAATCAGCCGGAAGATTATGAAGATCCATATATTGATAGTGCTTTATGTTCCCTATGTGGAGACTGTGAACCAATTTGTCCACAGAATTCAATTTCCGGCACATTTCATATAGCATCAATAGATATTAAAAAATGTACAAGTTGTGGTAGTTGTGAAACAGTTTGTGATTACAATGCAATTAGTAAGATTTAAGGAAAATATGAAGAAAATAATTAGGGCTTCCTTAAAATCTTTTATCATCGACTTTCATATTTGGCATTTTCACATT
>JAOZSR010000180.1 GCA_029939575.1 Fidelibacterota bacterium | reverse complement strand
TATTCTATAAAAAGAAGTAATTAATTGCCACGATATTTGGTAAAACAAACCAATTGAATTTGGATACCTGATAGATACGGAAATCTTCTTATTGATAGACAAGCAGAGGATGCTAAGTCCGTTGCTGTACATACTATTAAAATATATTTTGTGTAAATTATTTGAAAAATTAAAATTTAGATATTAAGAAAAAGTTCTAATTTTTTAAAAGCTTCAAAATGTTTGTCTTTATTCATTCTATTTATATTCTGTAACTTCCATTGAATTGATGGGAATGTTTTGAGATCATTTATTGGTGATAATTCCCAACTTGGATTTCCTGACTTAAATGAAAGAATGAATTGTTTGTCTTTGATACTAAGGCTATCCTTAATTTCTTGAATTAATTGTTTTCTTGTTGAAATTAATTGATCTAGTTCTATAGAAATTGAAGTCATACCCATGAATTCTTTTAAATATTTTTCTTTTATATCTTGAAGATTGGGATTTATAACATCTGCAATTGGTCGATTATGACTAAGAAGGTAGAAAATAAAAGCGTTCTTTATTTCTTCAGTAATTCCCTCGTTTTCTAATAATAACTCGATATCAAAAAGATCTCTTGGATGTTGACGGTCCAGTGCTGCACAGATCTTTCCACCATAAAGATCCGGATCGCTTACACATTGACACTTCACGTAGGTTTCAAACATATCAATGGCAGTTGGTGTTAGTTCCCTATCCACAGTAGGGTAAACAGTCCCCCGAATGTTGAAGTTAGGTTCAATCTTGATTGTAGCGTTTGGTGTTCGGACTGTAAGTTTTGAACAGTAACTATTTTTTATATGAGATACTATTATAGAATCAGAAATTGATTTTTTTATTTTAAAATTCAGGTCATCCAACAGACCATTGATATTCTCAACAGTACTTTGTCTGTTCAATATAGGGATATAAACCAAATCAATATCAACTGAAAGACGTGGGAAATCGCGAACAAAAAAGTTGATAGCAGTCCCACCTTTAAGAGCGAACTCCTTTTGTTTGTATATTAAAGGAAGTATTCGCAAAAGCAGTGCAGCCTGATTGTAGTATGGAGTATTTTTCATACCTTAAATACTTTAGGTACTGTTATTTTGTACTTTTTAACATAACTACCATTCTGTACGAGAACACGCTTCCCTTTACCCAAATTTATCTTTGATAAGTTAATTCCATCAAGCCAAAAATGATCTATGTACTCTGCAAGAAATAAAAACATCCTTTTAACCTTTACTGAATTACATTGCTCAAGAAGTGTTTGACATAATGCTGGTTGTAATCCTGCTAGATTTTCCATGATATGGTAACATTCATCAAATGTGTGATATTTAGGGAAATGATATAACATTTCTAATATTGCTCTTTCTGGTGAAGATATCATTATCTCAAAATCCCGATATCTATAGGATTTTAATCCAACATTATCCAAAAATAAGGAATTAGCAGAGTATTTAGTATTAACATTCCAATTGTAATTCAAATGCCATTGAGGTAATTTTTCTCCCCGAAAACCAAATAGAAATAGGTTAATCATACTGCTTTGTAAATAATGAGAATAACCTCCTAATTCTAGTGCCGTTTTACCTCCTGGATGAATTGTCAATTGAAGTTGTTTTTGAAATGCATATATTGCACCATACCATTCAATATTATCATTCGATTTTTTGAAAGCACCAAATCCTATTGTTTTTATCCAGTTATGTATTTGATAAAATTTGTATAAATCTTGTTTATACCCCATCTTAGTTAAATACTTTGAAACCATAACTGTACCATTTGGCCAGTTATTTATCAGTTTGTTTATTTTAGTTCTTTTTTCAGTAGTCATACACCTTATTTTAGCACAAAAACAAACCAAAGGCAACTATTTTTTAATTAATGTTTAATTTAGAGTCAATTCCAGGAGTTATTCCACTTTAATAAGCACATATTTGAACCATTCCGATATAATTTTGAAATCAATAAAAATGCTATGTAAAAAATTAAAAATTCTTTTCAAATGAAATCAAGAGAATAAAATATTCCAACATATTATTACTCTAATGACATAAAATGTTTAGTTTAAGATTAATGTGAATAAATTGAAGTTTAAAATTATAAAATAATAAATATTTTAAATACCCAAATGCAAAAAGTTAAAGAGTAAAAGAACCAAGGGTAACAACTATGGGTTCTGAGAATACGGAAACCGATGTAGCTTGATACTATAGGATGGCGTATAGCTGTACCGAAACGCTGATCGACAACTACTGGCAAAAAAGAACCAACTACCGCACGGGCCAAGCGGCCGATCTTTCCCCTCCGGGGTTACCTGGAACTGCGGGCAAGGCGGAAGCCAAGGTAGTAGTCGCCGACACCGGGACCGTAGTCGCTGCGAAAGGCAGACCGGCAGCCCTCCGCATAGTCGTACCAACTGCCACCCCGTAGCACACGGCCAGAGCCCGAGGAAACACCGGTCGGATTGGTCTGGCTGGTAGATAGATAATCGCCATACCAATCACTACACCATTCCCATACATTACCACTCATATCATAAATACCAAGTTCATTGGGTTGTTTCTGACCAACAGAATGGGTTTTACTGCTACTATTTGATCGATACCAGGCGACATCACCAATGTTGTTACTTCCGCTATATTTATAGCCTTTTGACCTGTTTCCGCCTCTTGCCGCATATTCCCACTCTGCTTCAGTTGGAAGTCTGCCTCCTGCCCATTCACAATAGGCTTTGGCATCATGCCAGGATACATATATTACAGGACGATTACCTCGTCCCCAGCCTTTATCGTCTGGTTTTTTTCTATTTGTTGCCTCACAAAATTTATCATATTCAGCAAAGGTAACTTCATACTTGCCAATATAAAAATCACTGACTGTTACCCTATGAATTGGCTTCTCAT
>JAOZSR010000037.1 GCA_029939575.1 Fidelibacterota bacterium | reverse complement strand
TATTTGTATTTTCTCTATGTCTGTGACTTTGGGAAAAGTCACTTACAGTATTTTTCTCATCACATTGTATATGACAATTTTTGTCTTGTCCGGTTTTTGACGGATTATCACTGATATTTGTATTTTCTCCATGTCTGTGACTTTGGGAAAAGTCACTTGCAGTATTTTTTTCATCACATTGTATATGACAATTCCCATTGTCATGATATATCTGAGTGTTCCTTTGAATACGACTTTGAGAAAAATCACCATTTAGTATGTTGATTTTATCAAATCCCAAAATTTTATTGATATTCCTGGAACTATTCCTTTTCAAAAACTGCAAAATCTGTGAATAATGCCCAATATTATTATTTGGATAAATCATAATATGAAAATGATTATAATTCAAACAGAATGCATAAAGTAAAAATTGATATTTTATTTTTGCAACTTTCAAAACTTCTATCCACAAATCTGCCAAAATATTATTTTTAAAAAGTGGTAATTTCCCATCTACATTTGAAGTAATTGAATAAACAAAATCCCCATAAATTCGTTTCTGGCTATTTTTGTGAATTTTATTCATTTTCTTATTTCTTTCTGTTATCAACTTTAGTAATTACCGTTTTTTCTATGTTGTGATTTAGCCACTTTAGAAAAGTTAATTCCAGTGTGGTGAAAAATAATTCCATTTGATTCCCCACACTATGGAATGCCATAACTCCTATTATGGAATGCTACAAAACCTCCTCCACACACCCCCATCCCATAGCATTATTGACACCAAATCCAGCCTGATAACCGATCTTGATTAATTCAGGGTCTGCCTCTATTGTAAAGGGTGCTTCAAAACCTTTAAATTTTAAAACATGTCCGTTTATGGGAATATTCTTCAATTTGGAGATTTTTCCATTTTTCCTGGCAATATAAAGAGGATCAAAACTAAATTCAAAATCCTGTGTTCCTGTAAATTCTTTTTTATAAAATGTTTCATAATTTCTGATAAGGTTTTGTTTGAGATTGGCAATAAATTTCAGCCTTTCATCCGGAATCATATAGTCAAGGCAGTGGTGTTTTCCATTTAATTCCGTAGTAACCAAAATTGGTGATTTGCATATAAATTTTCCCTGATTAGTAAATACCGGTTCCGCTAATGTCTCAACATTTGTAATTTTAAATTCTAATTTTTCATCGCTAAAAAATTGCAAATCAAACTGATTGTCAGAAAAAATACCCAAAATCATATGTTCAAAACTCTTATCGACAACTGTAGATAATATAAATTCTACCTCTCTAACATTTTTAAAACCATTTTTTACCTGAATTCTTGGAAATAGTTTTAAGTTTGAAAAGGTGTATAATTTATAATACTTTTTTGTTTGCTGAATTTCTCCAAATCGTTCTTCTTTTTTATTATATTCAAATCCTAATTTATGAAGAAATTCCGCATATTCATGAGAAGATTTATTTATTATTGAAATAATAGCAGAATGTAACTGGTATTGATAATTAAAGGGAATAAATCCTTTAGAATTAAGCATTGCTCTAATTTTAACACGCATAATATTTCCTTGTTATTTGCCTGTTTATATTTTTTGATTCATTCAAAAAACAAAAATTATTTTATCTTTTAATTTGTGCCATTAATATTACCTTTTACATTTCAACAGGAAATTAGATAATAATTATTTAAATAACAATGTTCCAACGAAATAAATATATTTTTATTTCAACTTAGTATTTCTGATTTTGTTAGTTTACCTGAAGGATTCAGGCTAAAACATTCTGGATACTGCATGGTCAGTTTTTTTCATTATTCAAGACTACTTTCAATTCCCCTGATCAAAGCTGAAGCCATCAATATTCTGACAAGAAAATTTGAAAAAGGAAAAGGTGTAATTTTAAATAATTGATATACAAAAGCTTGAAACCAAACTTTTTTAATAATTTTACCAGCTAATACTTTGAAAAAATTTGATTTTAATTCAACATTGGGGATGGAATATTTAATAAAATCAATTCCATAAATCTTAGCTAATTCCGGATATTTTTTTATTAGCATTGGAACTACCTGATTGCCAAATTTTTCGATGAGTATTAAAACCCTGCTCAATTTTCGATAATGGTGGTGATAGACAAAAATATCTTCTCCATAAAACAGACCTTTTGGATATTTTACCCAAATACGATATGCAAATTCAGTATCCTCTCCACCATAAATTTTTATATCAGAATTCATAAGTCCAATATTTTCTATCACTTCACGCTTTATTGATGTTAATCCGAAAATAAAAACATGGAATGGCAAAGGATTGTTGGCTGGAAATTTTCTTGCGCCTCTATTTCCTTCATAAATATATCGTTGATATTTGTCATAAATAATATCCGAAGCGGCTTTTATACAACTAACAACTCCATAGACTCCGGGGCAATTATGTTTCTCAACATGTTTCTTGACAAAATCCGGCTCTACTTCCATATCAGAATCAAGAAAAATTAGTATTTCTCCTGTTGATTTTTCAATACCTTTATTCCTGGCTGTTGCAAGTCCCTGGTTATTTTTTAATGATAGGATTTGAAAAGAATTTAATGATTGGATAGATTCAAGAATTTGTAATGTCTTATCAGTGGAACCGTCATTTATTACAATGATCTCTCTTAATTGCTCAGGATAATTTTGATTAAATACAGACTCAACACATATTCTAATAGTTTTTTCTGAATTATATGCAGGAATTAATATAGAAACTTTTGGATTTTTTTTCAAAATTTACTCATTTTAGGCTTGGTTATAATTTTAGGATTGATTCGAAATTATCCACAATTTTCATCCATGAATATTTTTCCAGCACAGCCTGTCCTTTATTTGCTAATGAAAAGGCTATTTCAGGATTATCCAATAGCTTTTTTACATTAATTGTCATAGCATTGGTGTCACCAATATCAGAGATGAGGCAAGTTTCAGTATGAGTAAGATATTCTGATATTCCCCTGTTATTGGATGCTACCACTGCACAACCACAGGCTATAGCTTCCATGGGTGGAAGAGGCCATCCCTCCCAATGACTTGGATGTAAAAAAATCTTCGATGAATTATATAATTCTCGTAAAGTTTCTACTGATGGGCGTACAAAAATTTCAATCCATTTTGGAATTTTATGGATTGGTTTTCTGGGAGCAACAAAGATTGCCCTTAGATTTTGATTTTCTTTTTTTAATTGATTTAAAACCCGGATTCCGTCAGTAGCACCTTTTATTTTGGCCGGATGATACATCATTAAAATTTGATCAGACCTTTCTTTGAATGGCTTTGTGATAAAAAATTCCTTTGGATTGATACTATTCCCAAGCGGGCCAAGTGCGCTTTCATTAATTTTTTCCAATTCATCAATTATCCAATTGGAAATTGTAATTTTCTTTAATGGCAAGTGATAAGTACTGATAACTTCCTTTTTATTTTTAAAATAAGTCTCAAAACTTTGTAATAAATATATTTTCTCCCCATGAATATTGGGTAATTTATTAACCCAATTTGCACTTTGCCAGCCAACAGCAATAACAATATCACCGTCAGGAATATATCTGCTAATTATTTTTTTTACGACTAATACATTAACTTTTTGATCTGGAGTATAATACAGATCTTTTTCCAGTTTATTAATTTTATCAATCACCCCAACTACAGACTTTTTTAATTTGTATAATATATTGCTACTTCCCAAAATATCCGGATAAATTAGGGTTACCCGGTGCCCTCTTTCGGCAAGTTGATTGGCATATTCAATAACAACCTTTACTCCACCCATTGGAATTCTGATAATTCCAGGCAGTATAAATGTAATTTGTTTTTTGGATTTACTCATTCTCTACTCATTAATTCCACATTTTTTCCAAAAGTTAACTTAAATAAAATAGTAGGAGGAAACAACAATTTCCTAAGCATTTAAACCCTAAAAATCTATATTGTTGCAAAATTGCAATTGCGCAATCGCTTTCAATTTTATTATCTTAAAAAATCATTCTATAATCAAAAAAATCCGTTTAACAATAAAAAATTCCCAAACTCTAAAAATTTAAATTGTATATCATAATTTAAAACTTTTCTATAGACAAAAACCTTCAAACTAAAAGATTTTATAACGAGAAAAAATATATAAGATCTATAAATAGTCCAAAATATAAAACTATTTCAGGTTCAATTTAGTGAACAAAAACCTAAAGATAATCTAAAAATTCATCAAGAAGTGTGCAGTTGCATTATTGCAGCTATGCATTATAATCCAATATTTCATCATAATACTGATAGAGTTTCTGAACTACATTTCGAAAATCATGATATTTTTCAACCCAGACTCTGCTTTCCATTCCCCGTTTTTGTAATTCTGCCGGATTTTTAATCAACCCAATTAATTTTTCTTTTAAATTATGCTCCCCGGCATTGACAAAAGGGTGGTCAGGAAGAAAATTTTCAAAATCCTGATTTAAATAAGTTACACAGGTAACTCCCATGGACAAAGCTTCCAGAGAATTCATGCCATAGCCCGGAGCATGGTCTGTGATCTGATCAATATAAATATCAGATTGCTGTTTTAACTCAAGCACTTTTTTATTTTCCATATTTTCAATAAAAATAAATTTAATATTATGAGATTTCTCTAAGTCCGAGCAAACTTCAATTATTTTATCAGAACCTTTAATCAATCTATTGGTAGTAGCATGACAAATTGTAATTTGCTTATTAACAATCTTTTTAGGTTTATAAGCTAAAACATCATAGGGCAAAAAAAGATAATGGATATTCGGGTGCCTTGAGATCAAATCAAGTTCATTTGTTAAATTAAGGTCACTAATTTTATCTAAAACAGGTATTACACCACGATTTCGCATATCCTGCCCATGATAATGACAAACAATCTTTTTCCCTTTGGCTTTCATTTTTCTTGCAAATTTTCCATCACGAAAAAAGTCCATACCCCATTCAAAATGAATCACATCAAACTGATCCAGTTTATATTTTTTTATCGCACGGTTAATAATTGGCGTCCAAATTAATTCCCGTATTTTAAAAAGATATTTTTGCCATTTTGGTGGGTTCCAAACTGGCGGGTTACCGCCAATATCCTTCCATGGTTCTATTTTTTCTACATTTCTTTGAAACCAAAGTCGAAAATTAATATAGCTACTTTTTGATGATAAAAAAGGTAAATCAAGACAAATGTCCTCTTTATAACCACTGGAAGAGGAATAAAAAGTCACATATCGACATTGATTTCCAAATAACTCATGAGCCTTTTTCCAATGTGACAATGTACCAACAGTATTCTCCGGAGATATATATAAAATCTTCTTCATGTTTTTTATAACTTTCTATAGGTTTTCATAAATTTCATATAATTTTTTTTCCATTATTCCCCAGTTATACTTCCTATTTACAGCCTTGTTTCCATTACTACCCAGTTTTGCAGAGTACTTTTTATTTCTTAATAATACTAAAATATTTTTCCCTAATTCTGTCGAAATTGGCGGATCTGCTATTAATCCCGCATTTTCATTTTCAATATAAGTTTCTGTCGAGGGAATTCTACTGGCGATAACCGGAAGGCCCATTAGCATATATTCAAATTGCTTTACCTGGATCGCCATTTCTAAAAAATCCGATTTTACCATAGAACAAATCCCAATTGTAGATTTTTGTAAAATATGCGGAATATTAGAAAATGGCACACTCTCCTCGATTTTGACATTTTGAGTTAAATTCTCTTGTTCTATCAAGGAATCAAGATATTGTTTGTAATTTAATTGATAATTTCCTATCAATAATAATTTAGCCTTGGGAAATTCTGTCACAACATTATTCATAGAATTGATAATTGTTTCAATTCCTCTGGCTCTGGCAATTTGTCCAATATAAATCAAGACCGGCTCATTATCCCTACTATTAATTCCCGAATATGTTGAAAAATGTGACAATTCGGGATAATTATAAAGGATAGAAATCTTCCTGGAAAATGGTTTTAATCTTTTCTCAATTTGCGGTGTAACTGTGATGACCTGATCTACAAAGAGAATAAAAAACAACTCCATGATCATGGCTATTATGGCAATAATTAATGAAAACGGAAAAGGTTTTGAAGAAAATTCTTTAAAAAAATGAAAGATTGATTCATGAGAATCATAGATAATTTTTTTATTATAACGGAATTTTAACCAAATGAAATAGGGCAACAATTCAAATTCATGTATATGAAAAATATCAGAATTAGTTCGTTTTGCATTTTTATAGGCAGATTTGAGGTTTTTAAAAAAAGATTTTTCTGGAAACAGTTGAAAACTAACTCTGTTTTTTTTTAAGTTAATTTTTTCTTTGTCAGGTGCAACTATTGTTACAAATGAATATTTTTTCGCTAACGAACTACATTCCTTATAAAAAATCCTGTCATCCGTAGGATTATGTCCAACTGTTACATGACAAATATGTAGTTCTTTCACTTATCCCTGCTTTCTCACAAACATTCTTTTTAATAAATTAATTTCCGATGGATTGAAAAAGTTTAACAATTTCAAAATAAAAGGTAAAAGTACAATTATTCCAAATTTAATCAACACATGAGGTTGAAGGAAATAAATCAAAAACCCGATTGAAAGCAATAATAAAGATAACATAAAAATACGCTTATATTCATAATGTATTCTAAAAAGTTTTTGAGAAGTAAAATAAGTCATAGCGACCAGAACCACATTTCCGGCTACCATCGCATACCCGGGTCCCATTATACCATAAACAGGAATAAGCATAAAATTAAGAGATACATTTACAGTAGCCGCAATAATAGTAATTATTGCCAAATATTTTGTCTTTTTTTCAAAATAAAAACCCGGCAATAATATCTGGTTAATTCCAAATAAAACATAACCTAACAGAATAAAAGGTACAATTTTTAGGCCTCCCTGATATTCTTGTCCAAGGAGAAAAATATTACCAATATGAATTGAAGCTATATTATCAATAAAAGCAGTTAAAAATACCCAAAACCCCATGGCTACAATAATAAAGTATGTCATTATTCTGCCGAATAATTGGCGTGATTTTTCATTTTTACCTTCACGTAAAAAAAATGGCTGCCAGGCATAATAAAATCCGGTCGAAACCAACAGCATAAAAATTCCAAGTTTATAATTTGCACTAAATATCCCTAAAGGCTCCAATCCAAGGAATTGTTCCAATATTTTACGATTGAGCATTTCCATAGCAGCTACAGCCAGCCCTGTTGGTACAAAAGGAAGCCCGAAAAGTAATAAATTTTTAGCATCTTTCAATGAAAAACGAATGTGAATCTTGTTAATCATTATTATAAAAAGCAAAAAAGTAGTTACAAAACTTACAATCAGGTAACTTCTGAATATTCCGACAATTCCATTTTTTAAAATGGCTACAAAGTAGATATTCAGACCTAAGGTTAAAAGAACATTGACAAATCTAACTCCCATAAACATCATTGGACGGTTTTCCTGGCGAAGATAGGCTAATGGAATCCTTGCCAGACAGTCAAAAAATAAAATACCGGCAGCATAAACAAAATAATGGCTGTGCTGAGTTCCTGATAAAATATATTTTGATAGGGGAATTCGAAAAATATAAACAGCAATACTCAACAATATGGATGTAAAAAAAGCCATGCCCATGGCAGAAGATAAAATTGTTTTTTTATCTTCTTTTTCCTGGCTATAAAACCGCATAAAAGCAGAATCCAGTCCATAATTATAAATATGATTCATAAAAGCCAAAAAAGTGAAAATAAGTGCAGCCAAGCCATATTTTTCTTTTGGCATCACATTGGTATAAACCGGTAAAAGCATGAACGTGACTAATCGTGTGGCTATAGTTCCGACACCATAAACCAAAGTTTGTTTGGTAAGGGATTTTATTTGTGCTAACATTTAACCTCAATTTTAAATAGAGAAATATTTCTATGAAAATCTGTTTTGAAATGTTGTTACAGGTAAAAAATTATAATTCAAGTTTAAAGGTATCCCTCAAAACTCCGCTGGAACCAAAGCCTTCTTTAAAACGTGCCAGTCCAAAATTCGGTTCCATATTTACGGTGAAGATCCCAAAATCAAGATATCGAAATCCTTCATTAATACAGTTATCTATAATTTTGTAAAACAAATAATTAACGCCCCTATACTCTTGTTTCGATTCATCATGACTGATATAAAAAGCCAGCGCTACATCTGCATTACAATCAAATACTACAACACCTGCGATCATGTCATCATCAATAAAAGCGCCATATAACTTTATTTTCTCTGGGAATAATTTTCTAAGTGTATATAATTCTTCCAATGTATGTGTTGGCTGAACACCATGCCTGATTTTTAGATTTTTCTTTAAAATTTTGTAAAATCTTTCAAAATCTTCCGTTTCTCTGACCTGAACTCCCAACTTTTCCGCTTTCCTAAATGCCGTTCTATTAACTGATTTAAATTTTTTCACATTAAGATCAATATTTTCTTCTAAATAGACAATACTGGAAACTTCACGTTTTAAATAGGTAAAACCATTTTGAACCAAAGCAAAATCAATATAATTTGACAAACGGCGTTCATAAATAATTGGTGGCAAGGTAATAATTATTCGCTCAAATTTTTCTTCCCTGGCATAATTTATTAATATCTCTGTCATCTCATAAGCATCGGCAATGGATAAACCGGCCTGATAAACCGGTCCTCCATAACTGGCACCTCTGTGAGAATAAAGAGTTTTTTTATCATCCCAATTTCCAGATACAGCCGGGAAGACACCAAACAGTTTATTCTTTTTTGTAAAAATTAATGAACAATCATTAAAACGATCCACAGGATGATAGGAAAGAAACTTTCTGGTGTGAAAAATAGTACCATTTACGCTTCCTGATACAAACTGATCCCATTCTTTATTAAAATTTTTATCATACTGACTTATTGTAATTGACATAATACCCCTTTTATTTCAGTAGAAAATTTAACCTTATCATTACAGTTTATCAAGTCTGAAAAAATCCTATGTGATTTCAGGAAACAAATTGCTATTTTTTTACTCTTTTTAGTTTTTCTTATCATCTCACTGCAATGTTTTAAAAAATTATGCTGTCATTCAAATAAAAAATTAGCAAATTTTTAGTGGTATCTTATCAAATATGTTTATAACTTTCGTCAAAATAATTAAGATTGATTCTCTATTTTTTTATATGAAAAAGTTATGAAAAAGAAACAATTAAAATACAAAAAAACCAACGAATTCAATAATATCAAAAAATTATACTGGTCTTTATCAATTCTTTTTTTATCAATTGTTTTTATTATTTTTTTTGTGATTGGAGATTATGGATTATACCAAATATATCTTCTTCATCAGGAAAAAAATGAAATACAGGAACATATTACTTCCTTAAAAGCCAATCAAGATTCATTGCAAACAGAAATCTCAAAACTTGAATCAGATTTGAAATATATTGAAAAATTAGCCCGCGAAAAATATCGTATGGCAAAACACGGGGAAAAGATTTTCCGCGTAATTGACAGAACAAAAGAGTAAGCTTATTATACTGCGTTTCAAAAAAAGGATTTTTTTTAATTAACCACTTGAGAAGAATATGGATTTTGCCACATTATTAGGATTATTAACCGGAATTGGACTAATTATTTTTGCCATAATTGGAGGTAAGGATGGTATGGTGGCAGCTACTTATTTCTGGGATTACCGATCATTATTATTAGTGCTTGGTGGCACATTGGCAGCTACATTTATTAATTATCCTCTTAAAAATATGTGGAGTATTTTTAAAGTATTAAAAAATGCCTTTAGGAGAAATGTTTTTGGCTATGAAGAAATAATAAAGCAATTTGAAGATTACGCTCAAATAGTACGAAAAAAAGGACTTTTGGCACTTGAAAATGAAATAAATGACATTGATGACTATTTTTTAAAAAATTCAATAGAACTTGCAATAAGTGAAAAAAATCAGGATAACCTGAGAAATTATCTCTACTTAGAACTTTCCAATATGGAAAAGCGCCACCAAATTGGCCAGGAATTATTTTTTTATATGGGTTCATACGCACCTGCTTTTGGTATGGTTGGTACTATTGTTGGTTTAATAATTATGATGCAGTCTTATACTGCTACGGGTCCGGCAACTGCTGATGCATTTTCTGCTGCCCTGGAATTTGATGTTGCAACTAAATTCCGAACCTTGCTCGAAGGAATGGGTATGGCTTTATTGACAACATTTTACGGACTGATTCTATCAAATCTTATCTTTATTCCAATTGGTGGAAAATTAAAACGCAGATCAGATGAAGAAATAATGCAAAAAGAGATTATGATCGAAGGTGTTGTTTGTCTTCACAACAGAGATCATCATGTAATTGTAAGGGAAAAACTAAACACTTTCGTACCGGAAACTGAAAGAAAAACTCAAAAAGTAGAAAATAATAATATTAAATTATAAAATGATGGAGTAATAATATTGAAAATAAAAATATATACAATTGGCGGCACTATTGATAAAGTATATTTTGACAAAAAAAGCACTTATAAGGTTGGTGCTTCAGTTGTGCGGGAAATATTAAATGAAGCTAACATTACTGTTGATTACGAGATTGAATCTATTATACAAAAAGACAGTCTTGATATGACTGATGATGATCGTAGACAATTATTGGAAAAAATTTCTGCCGACCCACATAATCGAATTGTAATTACTCATGGTACCGACACTATGATATCTTCTGCTCAACGCCTAAAAAAAGTTAAAGATAAAACTATTGTTTTTACTGGTTCTATGCAACCTGCCAGATTTCGAAACAGCGATGCTGTATTCAATGTAGGCTTTGCAATGGGTGCAGTTCAGACTTTAGCACCTGGTTCGTATATCTGCATGAATGGAAAAATATTTAATCCGGATAAAGCGAGAAAAAATGTTGATGCCGAAAAATTTGAAAATATAGAATAAATTTTATTTACAATTATTTGAAAACCAAATTGAAATATCGGTATTACCTTGTCTCATAGGGTCAAGATTAATAATAAAATCCAATAAAGAATCCATTTTATATTTAAGTTTATAATGCTCCAGACACCATAAAAGCATTAACAAAACCGAAGAAATATTTTTGCTTTCAAAGGGTTCATTTTCAAGCATATAATAAACAAACCAGCCAAGCTGAGAATAAAGGTCTTTTCTATTTGTTAATCTATCACCTGTTAAACAAGTTAATGATCCACCACCCGGCAATTCCAGGACTTCTTTTAACGCATCAATATCTCTCAGTCCCTGATGTCCATTATATTTTTCTGCTAAAAGCCAATTAACATAGCACAAAATTTTCATCTGCTTCTTTTGGTCTTTAGTCATCAATACCTCCCAGAACACTATCAAACCTGATCAAAATATCCTCTAAACCTTTTAATTGTTCACCATTAAAATCATCAGGAATATCCACTTTAATAGTCTTTAAAACAATTTGTTTTTCCTCTTCATCTACTGTTAACTCTGCCTCTGAGCCAAATTTCCAGTTCATTGCCCTGGTAACTTCTCTGGGAAGTAATACTCCCCTACTGGAACCGACTCTAATAATTTTGCGTTTCATTTCTTACTCCTGATTTTAAGCGATTTCATCTATTTCTTGAAGAGTGTCTTTGAATTCTTGCATAAAACCATCAAATCTTTCAAAATATGTGCTTTTTGAAACCTTCTTTACCACATAATTTCTTAAAATAACCTGCTCTTCTTCTTCATCAAGGATAAGGTCTATATAATCCCCAAAATCCCAATCCATCGCAGTAATTACTGATTTTGGCAATAATACACACAAACTGGCACCTACTCTGACAATTTTCCTTCTCATTTTTCAGCCTCTTTTATTTTGTATAACTTTATCAATATTAAAATATATTAACAAATTAAAAAAATCAAGTTTTTCAACCAAAAAATATTATTTAAATATTTTAATAACATTATTCCAATGTATTAATAAATTATACATTCTATTCTAATATAATTCAAAAATCAAACCTGGAATTTACTAACTTCTTTTGCTTGTATATGGAATATACATAATTAATATTTATAAGTGCAATAAAATAATTTATTATTATACAGTTAATTGAAATTTTATCATATTACTATCATATACAACCTGAGCAATATTTAATAATATTGACATAAATAATATTCCGAAAAGAAAAAAATATCAATCGGGAAAATTCTAAGGAATACTAATTTTAAATTCTCAACACTTTTATTAAATTCCAACTGAAACGATGATGAGTAAAAAAGGGGAAAATATTAAAATTGAGCAAAGCACACCTGTTATGAGACAATTTCAGGCTGTAAAAACTCAATATTCCGATGCGGTTGTATTATTCAGAATGGGCGATTTCTACGAAACATTCCAGGAAGATGCAAAAACATGCTCAAAAATATTGAATATCACCCTTACAAAAAGAGCAAACGGCAAGGCCTCAACTGTTCCTTTAGCAGGATTTCCCTATCATGCTTTGGAAAATTATCTTCACAAATTACTGAAAGCAGGACATAAAGTTGCAATTTGCGAGCAGGTGGAAGATCCCAAAACAGCCAAGGGAATTGTAAAAAGAGAGGTTGTGGAAGTTATTACACCGGGAACCGCTGTTACTAATCGCTTTCTGGAAGAAACAAAAAATAATTACCTGGTTTCCGTAATTATAAATAAAAAAGATGTGGGAATAGCAGCTATTGATGCTTCTACCGGTGAATTTTTCCTGATGGATGCAACACTAATCCAACTTAAAGAAAAGGTGCTCTCACTTCATCCTTCAGAGATCATTTGTCGTGAATCACAATTTAAAGAAATCAAAGCCCTTTTTAATAATGTTGTCCTGAGAGTAACTCCAATTGACGACTGGATTTATGATTACGAATCGGCATATCATACTATGATTGAACAATTTGAGACAACCTCTCTCAAAGGATTTGGTTGTGAGGATTCAATCCTGGGTGTACAGGCAGCGGGTCCTATTTTATCCTATCTGAAACAAAATTTCATGACCAATTTATCCCACGTAAACAGTATCCAGTATCAAACCGATGACGATGTTGTGCTTATTGACAATTTCACCCAACGTAATTTGGAAATTTTTCAAACTATGCAAAATGGAAATAGACGCGGTTCATTGATTGAAGTTCTGGATCAAACTGTGACACCTATGGGAAGCCGACTTTTAAAAAAATGGTTAATTCGACCTTTACAAAAAGTTGCGATGATCTCGTCCCGGCTTAACCAGGTTGAATTCTTTGTGAATGAATACATTACACGTGAAAAGTTAAGAAATTTGCTTTCAAAATGTAGTGATCTGGAAAGACTTCTCTCCAGACTTTCAGCTAATCGTGCTAATTCCAGAGATTTGTTACTTTTACGTAGCACTCTGGAATTAATACCAGAGATTACTGATATTATTAAAGCAGAAAAACAATTCAATAATCTACGATTAAAACTAAATGCTTTAAAACCATTAAAAAATATTCTGGATAAAGCGATTAAAGATCAGGATTTACCTTTGTCTATTAAAGCCGGAGGTTTCATTCTGGAAGGTTACAATAAGGAATTAGACGAATTTCGATATCTGGTGAAACACGGAAAAGAATGGATTGCAAATTTACAGGCAAGTGAAAGAAAAAAACTTGGGATTCCATCACTAAAAATAAAATATAATAAAGTTTTTGGCTATTATATTGATATCACAAAAGTAAATATTGATAAAGTCCCGGATAATTATATTCGTAAGCAAACCCTGGTTAATTCTGAAAGATTTATTACCGAAGAATTAAAAAAATATGAGGAAAAACTTCTCTCGGCTGAAGATAAAATGGGTGAAATTGAATATAAACTTTTTCTTGAATTACGAGATCTTATTCTGGATGAAATTAAAAAAATCCAGCAAAATGCTTATGTTCTGGCGAATTTGGATACTATTTGCGGATTTGCCGAGCTTTCAGAAAAAAATAACTACTGCCGTCCGGAAATTAATAATGGGCCGGAATTATATATTAAAGATGGACGCCATCCAGTTGTAGAATATCTTTTGCCACCGGGAGAAAAATTTGTCACTAATGATTTAGACACTAATAATTTAAAAAAACAGATCTTAATAATTACAGGTCCAAATATGGCCGGAAAATCGACCTATTTGCGCCAGGTTGGATTGATCGTACTCATGGCTCAAATCGGATGTTTTGTTCCGGCAGAATCAGCCAGAATTGGAGTAGTTGACAAAATTTTTACCAGGGTTGGCGCCAGCGATAACCTGGCTGCCGGGGAATCCACATTTCTGATGGAAATGAACGAAACTGCCAATATTCTTAACAATGTTACTCCAAATTCTTTGGTATTACTCGATGAAATTGGTCGCGGAACATCCACATATGACGGGATGGCCATTGCCTGGGCTGTGACAGAATACCTGCATAATACAAGTAGAGTTGCAGCCAAAACTCTGTTTGCAACACACTATCATGAGTTAACCGAATTGGAAAAACTTCTGCCACGAGTTGTAAATCTTAATGTAGCAGTCAAAGAATATGGAAACCGGATTGTTTTCCTGAGAAAAATCATTCCTGGCGGTTGTGATAAAAGTTATGGAATTCATGTAGCTCAAATGGCCGGAGTTCCCGGAAAGGTAATTCATAGGGCAAATGAAATTTTAGCAAATCTATCTACTGAAGAATGGACATTACCAACTGATTCTCAGCATTTTAAAAAAATGGAGGCACAAAACCCCAATCAATTAGGGCTTTTTGATAAAAGAGAAAGTGAACTTAGAGACAAATTAACCAAAGTTGATGTGGATAATATGACCCCGATCGAAGCATTACAAAAACTTAATGAACTGAAAAAAAAATACGGTTTATAATAAAAAAGGGAACAATCATTAATTTGTAACATACTATAAAAAATGGAAAATAAAAAAAAACATTATAATACATTTCTAATCTTAATTCTGTTCCTGCTAATATTACCTAAGGTAATTTTTGCATTTGGAACAAAATATGCCGGTTCTTTTTTGAAAAACGGGATTGGAGTTCGAGAAATGAATCTTGGCGGAGCAGTTGTATCCAATCCACAATCTGTTTCAGCTGCTTATTGGAATCCGGCGGTTTTGGCAGAAAACCTTCAATTAAGCGGACAGTTTATGCATACTGAGGAGTTTGCAGGAGTATTAAATCTGGACCAATTTTCAATTGCTATTCCGCCCTGTAGAAAATACGCTTTTGGAATGATCTTTCTTCGAAGTGGAGTTGATAACATTCCTTTAACTGAAAATGCACTTTTAGATTTTGGAAATGATGGATTAGGGCCCGAAGATCAGGGATATCCCGGTCCAGATTCTGATGGCTCTGAAGGTAACAATCAATTCGATCCTGGCGAAAGAATTGATTTTGGTAAAGTAGGCACATTTGGAGCCAGTGAAAACGCATTTATTTTTTCCATTGCAACCAAACATTCATCAAAAATATATTTCGGAGGATCAGCGAAAACTTTATATAAAAACCTATATACAAATAAAGCGCTTGGAATCGGCTTTGATATTGGGCTGCTCTATTTGCCTTCAAAAAACTATCGCGTTGGTCTTTCTATATCAGATATTATCACAACCTTTCTTTTCTGGGATGATGGGGAAAAGGAAACAATTTTACCTTCCTTGCAAATTGGCAATTCCTATAAATATATTTTCACTCCTTTACATCTGACTTTTATTCCCTCTTTTGATCTTGATCTGGAATTTCAGGGAAAACAAAACTCAACTACTTTCAATCCAACCTTTATTTCTATAAGGACCCAGTTCGGCCTTGAAACGCTTATCAAAGATAAAATTTTCCTCAGATTAGGTAAAGACGGACTTAATGGCAAACACATGGGTCTTGGAATTAAAACTAATGTTGGGAACATAGATTATGGATTTGCTTTAGGAGGAAGATACGAAACTTTGGGAAACTCACACCGCATAGGTTTGACAATTCATATTCCGGAATTCATTAAAATGGTGAAAAAAGGGTTTTAATTGCTATTAATCATTAAAAAAACCAGATTTTTTACAATTTGAATAAACAGAATAAAATTGAAAAAAAGTATAAATTTTATTATTAAAATATCTGGCACTTATAAATAAAATAATTAAATTTTACAGTTAAAAAAACTAATTTATTAAAAAAAAGGGTTAAAAGATATGAAGCATACTAAGGATTATATTCAATTAGAAAATAAGTACGGTGCAAACAATTATAAACCTCTGGATGTTGTGCTAAGCAAAGGAACCGGAATATGGCTGGAAGATGTTGAAGGAAATAAATACATGGATTTTCTTGCATCCTATTCTGCTGTAAATCAAGGACATTGTCATCCACGCCTAGTGGAGAAAATGCAGGAACAATGTAAAAGACTCGCCTTAACTTCCAGAGCTTTTCGTAATGACTGGCTCCCAATATTTGCCCAAGAACTATGTGAAATGACTGGCTATGAAATGATGTTGCCAATGAATTCAGGTGCAGAAGCAGTTGAGACTGCCATAAAAGCAGCCAGAAAATGGGGCTATTACAATAAAAAAGTCGCCCCAAATAAAGCAGAAATTATTGTTTGTGAGGGAAATTTTCATGGTAGAACCACAACCATTATTTCCTTTTCCAGTGAAGATCAATATAAAGATGGTTTTGGACCTTTTACTCCCGGCTTCAAAATTGTACCTTATGGCGATATTAATGCTCTGAAAGAAGCAATTAATGAAAACACTGTAGCTTTCATGATTGAACCCATTCAGGGAGAAAGTGGAGTTGTTGTTCCTCGCGAAGGTTATCTCAAAGAGGCAGCCGACCTATGTAAAGAAAATAAGGTTTTACTTGTAGCTGATGAAATCCAAAGTGGTCTTGGCAGGACCGGCAAGTTATTTGCCTGTGAACATGAAAATGTTACTCCTGATATGATCATCATCGGTAAAGCATTGTCCGGTGGAATGTATCCCGTATCAGCAGTTGTTGCATCATCGGAGATTTTAGGCGTTTTTAATCCTGGCGATCATGGCTCAACTTATGGTGGTAATCCATTAGCTTGTGTTATAGCAATCGAGGCGTTGCGCATTATAAAAGATGAAAAACTTATTGAAAGATCTGCCGAACTTGGTGAATATTTTTTGACCAAACTCAAAGAGTTTGATAGCCCATATATTGATTTTTGTCGTGGAAAAGGACTTTGGATAGGTATTGTTTTGAAAGATTCTGCAGGTGGCGCCAGAAGATTTTGCGAACAATTGTTAGAAAAAGGTATTCTTTGCAAAGAAACACATGAAAATGTTATTCGAATTGCACCGCCTTTAATAATTACTAAAGAAGAAATCGATCAGGCCCTAGTATCTTTAGAAGAAGTATTAACAAAATAATTTATTAATGTTAAAATAAAACTATTTAAAGGAGGATTATTATGAGTTATGTTTTCCAAAATTTAAAACCTGAAAGAATGTGGCATTATTTTTATGAATTAAATCAAATTCCGAGAGAATCAAAGCATGAACTGGATGCAGCAGCCTGGGTTGTCAAAGTAGCCAAAGAACTAAATCTGGAAGTTAAGCAAGATGAAGTTTTTAACGTACTCGTTTCAAAACCAGCAACACCGGGCTTTGAAAATGCCCCCAAAGTTTGTATACAGGGTCATCTGGATATGGTTTGTGAGAAAAATACCGGGACAGAGCATGATTTTCGAAAAGACCCGATTGACATGTTTATTGAAGGTGATTTTGTAAAGGCAAGAGGAACTACACTTGGAGCTGATAATGGAATTGGTTTGGCAGCAGCCTTAGCAATTATGGAATCAGATGACATTGTACACCCTCCAATGGAATTCCTGTTTACTATAGACGAAGAAACCGGTTTAACCGGAGCAAATGCTATTAAAGAAGGCTTTGTGACTTCTGACATTTTGATCAATGGCGACTCTGAAGAAGATGGCGTATTGTACGTTGGATGTGCCGGTGGACAGGATACAGAAATGAAAATGAATATCCAGTTAGAAGATGCTCCTACAGATTATGTTGCAGTAAAATGTGATCTTAACGGCTTTAAAGGTGGACACTCCGGCCTTGATATTAATGAAGGCAGAGGCAATGCCAGTATTCAACTTAACCGATTATTATGGAATTCATCAAAAAAACTTGACATTAAACTCTACTTCTTTGCCGGTGGAACAAAACACAACGCAATTCCAAGAGAAGCATTTTCAAAACTATTAGTTGCAAAAACAGATATTGAACAATTCAAAACAATGGTCACCGAATTTGAAAACACTTTGAAATCTGAATACGCAGGCTCTGATGATGGAGTTAAAATGGTAGTTGAAGAAATTTCGGAAAAACCAACTAAAGTATTCACAAAGAAAGATCAGGAAAAACTGATGAATCTTATCTATGTTATCCCCCATGGTGTCAAAGCCATGTCCAAAGATATTCCTGATCTGGTAGAAACCTCAACCAATCTGGCTATCGTAACTGCTGAAAATGGGAAAGCCGAAATATTGACCAGCCAAAGAAGTTCAGTTGAATCAGAAAAAATTGAAATTGCTGACAAAGTTATGGCTTCAGGATTACTTGCAGGAGCTGAAGTTTATCAAGGTGGCGGATATCCGGGCTGGGAACCAAATATGGACTCCAATATACTAAAAACCATGAAGGAAGTGTATAAAAATCTTTTTGGTCACTATCCGGCTATCAAAGCTATTCACGCCGGTCTGGAATGTGGTATTATTGGCGAAACAAAATCCGGAATGGACATGATCTCTTTTGGACCAACAATTAAAAATCCTCATTCCCCTGACGAAATGCTACAAATCAGTACGGTTAATAATTTTTGGAATATATTATTAGCCACATTAAAAACAATCGCGCAAAATAGTTAGAAATTTCCATATAATAAGCCTTTTCGGGTAAAATCCCGAAAAGGCTATATTTTAGGTGGTTATATGTTTAAACGAGTATTAAAAAATATTGCATCAAAAAAAAATATAATGATGATAATTTATGTCCTAATAATCAATGGAGTTTTGTTGTCTGGAGCCTGGATAAAAATTAAACCCTTACTGGAAAACAAGCCATGTGCGGTTTGTGGAAGAGCAGATACAAAACCAAAAGAATCCCTACTGGAATACAAACAGGGACCGGTTCCATTGGTAAAAGATATTGACATATATTATTGCCAAAATCACTTTAGAGGAGCTTCGAAATTTATTAAAGAAGCGCCCGGTGAAAATGATACCGTTCTCAACAGATACTATATTGTCCTGGGAATATCGGGTCTTTTATTTTTCGTTTTGATATATACTATTGGTATAATCAATATTCATTTTGGTTTTATGTTTATACAGCCGCTTATTCTTACAATTTTATTTCTAATATTTGGTTTTGTGTCAAATATAACCTGCACAAGCGTTTTTACGATGCTTTTTGCAGTTCCTCTTTTTCTCTTTTGGTTATGGAATAAATATTTATTAGGCAAATCCTAGGATTCTAACTACCGATTTCTAACCTTTGGTTACTGGCCGGGATGTAGTTTGGTTATTGGCTGACTCACATCCCTGGCTTAATGGACATGCTGAGCATTTATTACAATTTCCAGAGTTGCTTCTAAATAGTTTTTTTATAAGATAAAACAAACTCAGAATCAAAGCGCAAAATACTATTAGATACTGTATCCACATATTATCCTCCAAATCCTAAAAACATTCCTACCTGATAAATAATTACAGAAATCCCATAAGCAGTTAATAATGTATATCCCGCCTGAAAAAGTGGCCATTTCCAGGAACCAAGTTCCTTTTTCACCATTGCCAAAGTAGCAATACAAGGAACATATATTATAATAAAAATCATTAATGAGAGGGCTATAAGAGGTGAGTAATTCTTGTCGGATTTTAAAGAATTCATAACGGTTTCACCTGTATTATTTTCATCACTAATCCCATATACTATACCCATAGTGGAAATAATAATTTCTTTAGCAGCGGTTCCGGCGAACAAACTTATGCCAATTTTCCAGTCAAATCCGGCAAGTTTCAAAATCGGCTCCAAAGATTTACCAATTTTCCCACCATAACTATTTACAATTTCCCGTGAAGCAACCTCAGGATTATTAGAAAAATGATTATCAACCGGAGTTTTTGGATAACTTAACAAAAACCAGATAATAACCGATGCTGCTAAAATTACAGTACCGGCCTTTTTTATATATTCCCATGATTTTTCCCAAACATGCTGAAAGATACCACGTAAAGTGGGAATTCTATAAGGAGGAAGTTCCATAACAAAAGGAGTTTGCTCACCACGGAATAAAGTTGTTCGGAAAATTAAAGCCAAGACAAATGCAATCAGCCAACTGGAAAGCCAGACACACCAAAATACAAAAGCAGCGTTTTTTGGAAAGAATGCTGCTGTCAACATGGCGATCACCGGAGTTTTGGCGCCACACATCATTAAAGGAGAGACCAGGATTGTAACAATTCTGTCTTTGGGATTCGCCAAAACCCGGGCGCTCAAAATTCCCGGAACTGCACAACCGGAAGAAACCATAAATGGAATAAAACTCCGTCCATGTAAACCAAAAAGATGAAAAAATTTATCCATTACAAAGGCTGATCGTGCCATATAGCCGGTATCCTCAAGAAATGATAAACCAAGAAATAAAAATACGACCAGGGGTAAAAAAACAATAACACCGCCAACTCCTCCAATTATTCCTTCAGTTAATAATTCCTGTAATGGACCGGCAGGCATCATATTTTCAATGAATATTGATAAAGAATCAAAAGTTGTTGTGAGAAAATTGGAAATTGGATTACCAATCCTGAAAGTAAGTTGATACATCAAAAACATTACAAAAGTAAAAATTGGAATTCCCAGATATCTGTTTAGAACAAATCTATCAATCTTTTCTGTAAAATCAGTATAATCCTTTTTGTTTTCTCTTTTTACCGTTTCCCTGAGTGCACCGTGAATATAAGCATATCGTTGTTCACTCACGACCACATCACTTTCTTCTGAAAAGTGTTTTTCAATAAATGAAATCGCATTATTTGTAATATCTAATACATCTTTTGCAAATTTATGTGATTTTTGAATTTTTTGAATTGCTTCAGAATCTTTCTCCAATAATTTAATTGCCATCCAATGCAGGGAATAAAGATCGGCAAATTCATTGTCCTGCTCTAAAACCTTAATAATATCATTATGAGCCTGCTCAAGTTCCCTGCCATAATTGATATGTCTTTTATTCGAAGGAACTGAACCATCGGCAACATTAACAATAGTATGCAAAAGTTTTCCGATTCCATTCCTGTTTTTTCCTACTGTTCGGACCAATGGAATACCAAGTAGATTTTCCAATTGTTTCCGGTTTATATTAATTCCTTTTTGCTTTGCCTCATCAGACATGTTCAACACACCTACTACAGGTACACCGAGTTCCTGAAATTGTAATAAAAGATATAAATGACGGTCAAGATTGGTTGAATCCAGTACATCAACAATTACATCGGGTTTTTCCTTCATAACAAAATCACGGGATACAATTTCTTCCATAGAATAAGCACTTAGGCTGTAAGTTCCCGGAAGATCAATAAATTCAATCGTTCTACCCTGAAAAAATATCTCACCAGATTTCTTTTCTACCGTTACACCCGGATAATTACTAATATGTTGACGCTGTCCGGTAATACCATTAAAAATTGTGGTTTTGCCGGAATTTGGATTACCGGCCAAAGCCACTTTTAAAGGTGATAAATTATTTCTAAAATTCTGCCTATGCCGGTGTCTATTTTTACCGATAATTTCATGCCTTCTCAATTTAAAACCTCGATATCTATTAATTTAGCCTCTGACCGTCTCAATGAAATATTGGTGCCATTAATATTGATTTCAATAGGATCTCTTAACAAAGCTTCCCGTACTACATGTCCTTTCTGACCTTTAATAAACCCAATATCCAATAAACGACGGCGTATTTCACCTTTTGCCTTAATTTTTACAATTCGAAATTCCGAATCAGCTGATAAATATGAAAGTGGAAATATTCCGGATAAAATGTTTTCTTTGGAATCTTTATTTCGTTCAATAGCAATTTCAATCGAATCAGCAAATTCAGGATCGACTTCAATAGACAGACTATTGACTTTGATAATATAGGGAAAAGTTGAATAGCCTTTTTTTTCTAACAATATTTTGGAACCCGGTATAAAGCCCTTCTTTATTAACTTTGAAGTAACTCTTGAGTTTGGCGACAATAATAATAAAGTTCCGGCTTGACCCTCTTTCATTGATGATAGCAGTATATGAACAGTGTTATTTTCAGGCTGGATATGAGGAAATTGCTGCCCGATGAAACAATCGTGATTTTCAGAGGATGTATTTTCTTCACTATTATATTTTTTCAAACAATTTTTAAAATTATCAACACAGGGTTGTTTTTGTAGCGGACACTGGGTCAAAAATTGATATAGTAAAGATAATCGTTCTAAAGTATCACCACTCAGATGATGCTCCAGAGCACATGCCTCCTGGCTGGCGTTAGCTTCATCAAGTTCCAGGATATCCTGAAGAAAATTTTGAAGGAAGATGTTCCTGTTAGCCAGATAAACAGCAACCTGCTTGCCTTTTGGAGTAAGATTAATGAATTCCCTTGCGGAATATTTTACATATCCGGCTTTAGATAACTTTTTAATTGCTTCAGTTGTGGAGGGCATGCTGACTTTTTTAATTTTGGCAATATCTTTGGTTCTGGCAACTACTTTTTGATTTATTAATGTGAGGATTATTTTCAAATAATCCTGCAAACTTTCTGATAATTTTTGATCCATTTCCGACCTTCCATTTAGTCACTTCTAATTTAGTTAGGCTTGCCTAACAAGTCAAGAGATTTTTCCTGGTTTTTCCGGCATAATATCTTTTTTCTCAAAGTTCTCCAAAAACTTACAAAGCCAAATCCCGGGTTGGGTCATCAGCAATATTTCAAAATATTCCATAAAGAAAAAAAATTATTATTAAAATTTAACGACAAAAATTCCTAATTAATGAGAATTAAAATAAAAATTAGTTGATTAAAATAAAAAAAACTTGACAAATAGAAAACAGTAACGTATCTTATTGGTGTATTAGTTTAGTAGAACACTAAATCGGAGGAACTGATGGTCAATATTAAAAATCTAACATTTTCTTACAAAAAAAATCTCAAGCTATTTGATAGTCTTGATTTAGAATTAATGAATGGCTCGGTTTATGGGCTTTTAGGTAAAAATGGAGCAGGAAAAACAACACTTTTAAAAATCCTTTCTGGTTTACGTTTCCCGGATAAAGGCACTTGTAAAGTATTGGGATTTGAAACAAAAACCCGCACACCGGAATTTTTAAAGGACATTTATATTATTTCAGAGGAGTTTTTTACTCCTTCGGTCTCAATGAAAGAATATGTGGATATATTTGCTCCCTTTTATCCAAATTTTAGCCTGGATCAATTGAATGAGTATTCCAGAGAATTTGAACTCCCGGAGACCGGAAAATTATCAGCATTATCTTATGGACAGAAAAAGAAATTTTTAATTTCTTTTGGATTAGCAACCAATTGCAAACTTTTAATCCTGGATGAACCGACAAACGGCCTTGATATTCCCAGCAAAAGTAAATTACGAAAAGTTTTAGCTACTGCGGTTTCTAATGAGAGAACTTTTATAATATCTACTCATCAGGTACGTGATATTGATAAAATTATTGACCCTATTATTATTCTGGAACAAGGGAAAGTAATATTTAATCAACCAATTGAAAATATCAGTAATAAACTGTTATTAAAGATCACCCAGGATGAACCCGGAGAAGAGGCTTTATATTTTGAAAAAGGTCTGGGAGGCTATTTGTCAGTTGAAGAAAACCTAAATAATGAACCTTCTAATGTTGATATTGAATTACTGTTCAATGCTGTTATTTCTAATCAACAAAAGATTAACCGCATTTTTAATAATTAAGGAAAGGGATTATCATGAAACTTGAAAATTATTTTAATTTAAAAAGATTCCTTTACCTGGTTAAAAACGATCTGATCAATAATTACAGGTCTTATTTTGTAGGTTTAGGAGCAATTACAGGAGTTATTGTAGCTCTTGATATAATTATGGGTTTGGCCGGAGCAGATTTCGGGATACCAGTTGCACTATTTTATTTTACTTATTTCCTTAGTGGTTTTATTATCAGTAGTATTGCTTTTAATGATATGCATCATCCTCAAAAGGGAATATCTTTTTTCACTTTACCATGTTCAATTTTTGAAAGACTCTTAAGTAAATTTATCATTACAACAGTAATTTATACTATTGTGATTTTATTGTATTTTATTATTTTAAATTTTGCTCTTGGAATAATGAATAATATTTTATTTTCAGCAGGAATAGATTTTCAATCTGACATATCTCTTTTTGGTCTTTTCTCTGATACAGATACTTTTATTTTTATTGTTAAATTGTATTTTATTGTTCAATCTGTTTTCCTTTTTGCAAGTACATATTTTAACAAAAATGCGTTTTTAAAATTAATTTTTGCTATGTTTGTACTGCAACTTGGTTTTTCGATTTATACTGCTCTTGTAGGAAAGATGATTTTTGTCGGTTTTGAGACATTGCATTTTAAATCTATGGATGTTTCATTTAACGAAATGAAATCCTTTTTAATGTTTTTAAAAGATTTTGGATTCTTTATTCTTAATTGGGTGATTGCCCCATATTTTTGGATACTTACATTTTTAAGATTAAAAGAAAAAGAGGTGTAAGATGAAATTCAACTCAAATCTCGCTATCTATTTACAGATAGCGGAATATATTTGTGAAAAAATACTTACCAAAAAATGGACTGAAGAGGATAGGATTCCATCAGTAAGGGAAATGGCAGTAGATGTGGAAGTTAATCCCAATACTGTTATGAGGACTTATGCCTATTTACAGGACAAAGGTATTATTTTTAATAAACGTGGAATTGGTTATTTTATTGATAAAGAGGCCTATAAAAACACATTAGAGATGAAAAAACAAGAATTTGTTAAATTTGAATTACCCCAGCTATTTAAACTAATGAATCTTTTAAAAATTGATCTACGCGAGTTAGAAAAAATGTATAATAATTTCCTTGAAATGGAAGGTGCATTATGAAATTAACAAATAAAATATTAATAATTACCGCAATTGTAATTTTAATTATTTCAACAATATTAATGTTAAAATTCAGGAATATCATTAAAAACAAATCAGAATACTCTAATCATATATCAGATGCAACAACAGAAAAGACATTTGATCTACAGGGATTTACAGAAATTGATGTTAATATGGACATCAATATTTCAATCGTACAAGGTGAAAATTATTACGTGTCAATTGAAGCTCCTGAAAATGCAGAAATTTTCCCCAAAATAATTGGTAAAACTCTTTTTATAAATTCAGGAAAAAAACATCGGGGTAGAGCCGAAGTGGAAATATCTATGCCTATCCTGGAAAAATTAAAAGTTCATGATAATGCTCAGGTAGATTTCGAAGGATTTGATCAGGATGAATTGATTATTAATACCAAGGGTTCTGCCACAGTTTTCGGATATGAAAATAATATTAATAATTTAAAATTAAACACAACCGGCGCCTCAAAAATAAATTTGCGAGACAGTGATATAACAAATGCAAATATATCCGCGAAGGGAGCTTGCAAAGTCAGGTTAACAATGGATGGTGGAAAAATCGAAGGCCGGGTAATTGGTGCGTGTAACATTACTTGTTATGGAAAAATTACTGAAAACAAATTGGATGTATCTCCAGGTTCAAATCTCAATTTAAGAGATTAAGAAAAATGGTTGGATTTAACTTTGTAAAAAAAGAATCATTGCTTAACTTTCTTTAATGTATAACTATTCAAATTCCATAAAAACAAACGGCTTACAGAAATCAAAAGACAATTTTCGATTGCTGATAAGCCATTTGTTGAATAAAACCAAATTAATATCATTATTTGGAATTATCATATATTTTATAATTGTAATGCCTGTGTTTGGTACAGAGCAGGATAAAAATATTAAAACAGCTCTTGTACTCAGTGGTGGTGGTGCTCGGGGTTTTGCTCATATTGGTGTTATCAAGGCGCTGGAAGAAATGGACTTTCAACCTGATTTGATTGTAGGCACCAGCATGGGGGCAGTCATCGCATCTCTATATGCTTGCGGAAATAGTTCGGAAGAAATTGAATATTTTATCAAGAAAATAGAATGGCAACGGCTATTTAACAAAAAATCTTACAACCAAATCAAGTTTGTTTCTCAAAAAATGGGCGAAATCCCTATGCTTTTTTCATTACAAATTGATAACAATTTTAACATCATTTATCCCAGATATTTATTATCAACCCAGGGTTTACAGGAATTTTTATTTAACAAAGTAATATATTCCGAATTTATGGCTGGGAGTAATTTTGATAGTTTGGCAATCCCAATGCGGATTGTTGCTACTGATATCATACAAGGTAAATCTGTAGTTTTTAACCAGGGAAATATTGCAAAAATTGTATCGGGGAGTTCAGCCTTTCCGGTTATTTTGTCCCCGGTAAAACAAGATTCTATGATGCTGGTTGACGGGGGTCTTACTAATAATGTTCCTTGTGATATTGCTGAAGAGAACGGGGCGGAATTTATTATTGCCGTTGACATGTCGAGTAAAACTATAAAATTAGGCCCGGAGTTCGATCCACTTATGTTTATGGGGCAAACTGTTAACACAATGGCATATTTTTCTGATACCAGGAATCTGGATATAGCAGATATTTTGATCAAACCATCGGTTGATAATATTTTTTCTTTGGATTTTGATTCGATCGAAGTATTGATTAATAAAGGATATTTAGAAACAAAAAAATATATGTCAGAAATAAAAAAATATTCTAATCAATCAAAAAAAGTGAATATTAATTACAAACAAAAGTCTGTTGAATTCTTAAATGCGAAAACAATTAAGGATATAAAAATTATTAGTAACAAGGGAACAAAGAATTTTATTATTGAGCGTGAAATTACTTTTCAAAAAGGGGATTTATGGAAGGAAGATAAAGCCCTGGAAAGTATTCGTAATTTATATAGTACAGGACTTTTTAAAACTGTCAATATTAGCCTGGAAAAAGTAGATAAAAATAATGTTAATATTATTTTTCATGTTGAAGAAAAAGAGCGGATTTTAGTTTCTTTCGGTATGAATTATGATAGTGAAAGAGAAACCAAAGCCTTGATTTCATATAGACACAGGAATATTTTTGGACGGGGATTAGATAATCATATTTATTTTGTTGGAAGTGATTTTTATAAAAAAATCGCCTGGGATTTTAATATTTCCCGAATTTTCACTACTACTTTAATGAATTATGTCTCTTTATACCAGGAAGTAGAAAAAATCCCACTTTACCAGGAAGCAGAATTCATTACTCATGGAAAATATACACGTTTTGGGGCAGAAACTAATTTTGGCTTTCAGGTGAAAAGGGTCGGATTAACTTCCTTTGGAGTAAAATATGAATATATTGAAATCCCAAAGAATTTAGCATATACTCCTAAAATTTTAGAAAAAAAATACGGTGTAGGTCGAATGATCACTCGTATAAAAGTTGATGATACAGATAATTACGACCTCCCTACATCTGGTCATACAAATGATATTTATTATGAACATTCCATAAAAGGTTACAGATTAAAAAACTTTGGAAAACTATATTTATCTTCAGTTGGATACGAAACTTTCCAGGAAAAATATACTTTTTCAACACATATACGTTTTGGATATCTAAGTTCAGCTTTGTCATATTTTGAAAAATTCCGCCTGGGCGGCGTAAATTCTTTACCAGGTTATCATCAGGATGAAAAATGGGGTAATTTACTCATGGAAATAGGATTTGGTGTGCGGGCACCATTAACATCAGGAACTTATTTTCATTGTCTTGGAATGTTCGGCAATGTCTGGGATAATATTGAATCTTTTAATTGGCTGGAACTCATTTTAGGCACCAGAGTTGGAATAGTGGTAGCAACTCCACTCGGACCAATAGCTCTGGATTATGGTATTAGCATTGATAAACGTGAATTATTTTATCTTTCCTTTGGACATCATTTTTAGTACTGATTTATATAAACGTGTCAAAATAACGGTAAATAGAAATACCAGGCTTTGGCATGATAGAAAGAATCCCTCCTCAATACTTCCAAAACTCCCTATTCAATCTATTCACTGAAAATATTGATGTACTGTTCAAACACACTGCAACCAAAATTCCAAAAGAATATAAAGAAATATTCCATTAATAATTGTAACATATCTACTTTTAAATAAAAATAATTATAAAATATCGAACACAGTGTTCGTTTTCGAACACTTTATTACACTCAAACTACTGTTGTAATTTCTTATATTTTAATAGGATACAACCTTGGCACATCTATTGAATATTAAAGAATAAAAATGGAGAATCAATGGATCGAGAACTATCACAAGAAGTAATAAAAAAAGAAAATGCAAAAAAATATCTAAAAATTATTTTAGGAATAGTATTTATTATTAGCTGTTTGGTAATATTTAGAAATTTGATATTTCCTAAAATCAAAAAAAACACAATCCTCATAGCTAAAGCAGAAAAAGGCAACATCGAAGGTGCAATAACAGCATCTGGAATAGTAATTCCCGAATTTGAACAGATAATAACAAGTCCCGTCCCATCAAAAATTGAAAATATCTATTTCCACGCCGGTGAACGGGTTATTATCGATAGTTCCATTTTAAAACTTGATACCGAACCTTTTGAGGCAGAATTGAGAAAACAGTCAGACGAACTTCAATTGAAAAAAAATAAACGGGCAAAACTCTCAATTGATATGGACAAGAAATTAGTTGACCTTCAAACTTCTTATGATATCCAAAAACTCCAGGTAAAAGCTCTTAAAACAACTATTGAAATGCAAAAACAATTATTCACTATCGGAGCCGGAACAAAAAGAGAACTGGAACATGCTGAATTAAATTATGAAATTGCATTTCGTCAACTTCAACAAATGAAACAGCAAATAATCAATGAGAAAAAATCACAGGAGATTGATATTTCTGACCTGGAATTACAAATCAAGATTCAACAGAATGAAATAAATTCCCAAAAAAGAAAACTTGAACAAGCCAAAGTTCGTCCACAAAATAATGGAGTTTTAGCCTGGGTAAATGATAATATTGGGGCAAATATCAGGCAGGGCGATCAATTAGCAAAAATTGCAGATTTGAGTAGTTTTAAAGTTGAAGCAAAAATTTCAGATATGCATGCAGAAAAACTAATGATTGGAAATCCCATAAGAATTAGAATCGGATCAAAGGACTTATTAGGAAAAATTACAGGAATTCAGCCAGCCATAGAAAATGGCGTTATAACATTTACAGTTGAGTTGGATAATAAAACCAGTAAACTACTTCGCTCAAATCTCAGGGTTGATGTTTTTGTAATTACTTCATTCAAAGAAAATGTTGTAAGAGTAAAAAATGGACCATTTATCAATGGATCCGGAACACAGGATATATTTGTAATTCGGGATGGTGTTGCAATAAAAACAACAGTAATTATTGGTTCTACAAATTTTGATTGGGCTGAAGTTCGTGAAGGATTAAAACCGGGTGAGACTGTAATAATCTCCGATATGGAAGCAAATATCCATAAAGATAGAATAAAGATAGTTGAGAATTGATATTTGAGATTAATTATCACTTAAGAGCGGGGATGCTCGTGATACGTCGATTGTATATCGATCTTCCCAGATTGATAATATTTTCGCAATAAACGAACAATCAATGAATGCAAGCAAGACTGCTCGTGATACAATAAAAAGGAGATATAAAATGATAAAATTAAAAAACATCGACAAAGTTTACAGAACAGACAAAATTGAAACTTTAGCTTTAAAAGAAATAGACCTGGAAGTTAAAAAAAACGAATTCCTGTCAATTATGGGACCTTCAGGTTGTGGTAAAAGTACTCTGTTAAATATTATGGGACTTTTAGATCAACCTTCAAAAGGAGAAATTTATATTGATGCTGAACAGGTTATGACTTTTAAAGATAAAAAACTTGCAAAATTACGAAATAAAAAAATCGGTTTCATCTTTCAAAGTTTTCACCTGATTAATGATCTGAGTGTGGTTGATAATGTCGAAATACCACTATTATATCGTAAAATGTCCGGCTCAGAACGTAGAAGAAGGGCCTTGGCTGCATTGGAAAAAGTAGGATTAAATACCAGGACAAAACATTTTCCAAATCAACTATCAG
The DNA here is from genome assembly GCA_029939575.1 of Fidelibacterota bacterium. GTDB lineage: Bacteria > Fidelibacterota > UBA2242 > UBA2242 > JAOZSR01 > JAOZSR01. The sequence goes on along the minus strand of JAOZSR010000037.1, from coordinate 2,728 downwards.
GTGGTCAGAGGCAACGTGTTGCTATTGCAAGAGCAATTGTTGGTGAACCGGAAATCATTCTTGCTGATGAACCAACAGGTAATCTTGATAGTAATATGGGACAGGAAATCATTGATATCCTGCATAATCTCCACAAAAATGAGAATACAACAATTGTAATGGTTACTCATGATGAACATATTGCTAAGCAAACTGAACGAATTATTCGTTTGTTTGATGGCGCTATGGTGAATTAGTTGAAATCATTGAATTAGGAGAAACAAATGTTAAAAAATTATATAAAAATCGCATATAAAGTACTGCTTAGACACAAACTATTTACATTTATAAGTTTATTTGGAATAAGTTTTACTTTGTTGATACTCATTATTGTCACATCCTTTGCTGATCATACTTTTGGAAAAATGGAACCTGAAACAAGATTAGACAGAACTCTCTCCGCTACATTTTTTACTGTAAAACATACAGAAAAAGGTGGAATATCAACTGGACCGATAATGAGTTATTATTTTTTCGATAGATATGCCAAGACCCTGGAAACACCGGAATTAGTATCAATATCAAGTTTTCATAAGAGAGTAGAAATATATAAAGAAAAGAAAAAGTTTAAATTCAACGTAAAATATACTGATGCAGAATTCTGGGATATTCTGGAATTTACATTTCTTGAAGGAAAACATTATAACAATTCAGATATAGAAAATATTAATCAGGTTGCAGTAATTTCGGAAGATACACAAAATAAATATTTTAATGGAAACAGTTGTATTGGAGAGAGTATTGAAATCGGAGGAAAAAATTATCGGGTTATCGGAGTTGTAGAAAATGTATCCGCATTAAGAAGTTTACCTTTTGCAGATATTTGGGTACCTGTTTCCAATGTTGAAGAAGATATTTATGAACCAAAGAATCAGGCTGAAGGTTTTCCATCATACTTTGCTCTTGTTTTGGCAAAAGACAAATCGGATTTTCCTAAAATTAAATCAGAATTTCAAAAGAAACTAACTGAAGTAGAATTTTTTAATGATAAAAAGAATTTAATTGTAGGTGGAGTTGAAACATATCAGGAAACAATATCACGGGTATTTCTTGGAAAAGGAGATAAAGTAAATACATCTGGTTTGACGATTTTAATAGGAGTATTAATGATTATGTTTATGCTTTTACCAACTATTAACCTTGTAAATATTAATGTAAGCAGAATTATGGAACGTTCATCAGAAATTGGAATACGAAAAGCCTTTGGTGCTTCTTCATCTACTCTTGTTGGGCAGTTTATTGTTGAAAATATTATTATAACCTTAATTGGTGGTTTCCTTGCACTTTTTCTGGCAGCAATAGTACTTGGAATCATTAATAATGCAGATATGATTAAGCATGTTCATCTTGCAATTAACTGGAGAATTTTTTACAAAAGCATTTTATTATGTATCTTTTTTGGATTTCTCTCAGGTGTTTATCCGGCATTTAAAATGTCACGCTTACAACCAGTAGAAGCCTTAAGAGGAGGTCAATCATGATAAAACATTTATTTAAATTAATGTGGAATAGAAAAAGAAAAAACTTTTTAATGATAATAGAGATTTTCATATCTTTTATAGTCTTGTTTATTGCTTTGTCAGTATTAATATTTAATATCAAAAACTATATTAAGCCCTTAGGTTTTTCTCATGAAAATGTATGGATGATAACTGCTAATTGGCAGGATATTGAAAAAGTGGATGTTGCAGAAACTCTAAAACAAATAAAACAAACAATTAATAGTTATCCGGAAGTTGAATATCACTCATTATCAAGAAGTTACCTATTTATGCCCTATACTATGAGTAATAGTGAATTCCAATATAATAATAATAAATCTGTAATAGAGATACTCATGGGAGGAGATGATTATGCCAAGGTGCTTGAAATGAAAATTGAAGAAGGGAGATGGTTTGATGAATCCGACAATGCATATAACAAAACTCCGGTAGTAATAAACAGAAAAACTGAAGAAGATTTGTTTCGAGGAGAGTCCGCATTGGGAAAAACTTTTATTGAACCTCATGATGAACATCCCAAAGAATTCATTGTAATTGGAATTGTTGATGATTTTCGAAATACGGGTCAGTTCAGTAAAACTAAGAATATTATGTTTTGGAGAATAAATTTAAATGAAGAAATTGATAAGATTGAATATATCGGTGATGGCATGTTAAATAGAATTCTTTTAAAGATGAGACCTGGTACTGGATCTGATTTTGAAGAAAGAATGATGAAGCAGTTGTCAGGAATAGCAAAAGGATTTAATCTCAAGGTTCAAAGAGCAGAGGATGCCAGAAGATTTGCAAATAAATCAATGTTTATTTTACCTTTAATATTATTGATTGTAAGCACCTTTTTAATCTTAAATGTAGCACTTGGATTGTTTGGGGTTATCTGGTATAATACAAACAAAAGGAAATCGGAGATTGGTTTGCGCCGTGCTCTTGGATCCCCCTCTAACACAATTTATAAACAGATACTTGGAGAATCCATTGTACTTTCAACATTTGGTTTGTTTTTTGGAATTCTTATAGCTATTCAATTTCCTATCTTAAATCTAATTGGATTCATAGACACCGGTATTTATTATTCATCGATGATAGTTTCAGTAATTTCTATTTATATAGTTACATCATTATGTGCTTTATATCCTGCAAAATTAGCTTCGGATGTACAACCGGCAATTGCATTGCATTATGAATAA